>NZ_CP018092.1:2462500-2659739 GCF_002754935.1 Thermostichus lividus PCC 6715 | reverse complement strand
ACCTAGCCATGACTCAACGTACACTGGGCGGCACTGTCCGCAAACGCAAACGCACCTCTGGGTTCCGTGCTCGCATGCGCACCAAATCGGGTCAAAACGTCATTAAAGCACGGCGGCGCAAGGGACGGGCACGGCTAGCGGTCTAGTGCTGCCACCGCGACATCGTCTGCGCGATCGCCACGATTTTGAGCGCGTTTACCAGCAGAAAAACGCCCATCATGGCCAGCTTGTTATCCTGTGGCTGGCACCTCAGCCCTCACCCCAAGCCTCGCGGATTGGCATTGTGGTCAGCAAGCGTGTGAGTAAGCGAGCGGTGGATCGCAATCGTCTGAAGCGTCAGTGGCGGCGCATTTGCCGAACCTTACTGCCCCAGATAGCCATGGGGTGGGATATGATTGTAGTAGTGCGTCAGGCTGCCCTCAACGTCAGTGACAGCAACTGTCGCGCTGAATTAACGCAGCTAATGGCAAACGCAGGGGTAATCGCAATGCCGGGGATTACAGAAGAGGTATTTTACGAAGGTGGCCCCCACTGGGGGGATTTAGCAATTAACCTGTTACTGGGGTTAACAGTGATTTGTTTACCCCTCACCGCCGGGGCAGTGGTTCGTGCCCTCTGGCTCCGGTATCGCATTACCAACCGGCGAATTACCGTCATTGGTGGCTGGATGGGGCGCGATCGCTCCGATGTTATCTACAGTGAAATCACAAAAGTAGTCACCGTGCCACGGGGTTGGGGTGCCTATGGAGACATGGTGGTCACCCTCAAAGACGGCAGCCGCCTTGAAATGCGTGCCATTCCACGTTTTCGGGAAATTTACGACTTCATTTCCACCAAGCTGAATCCCGCTGCCAAACAGGTGAGTGGCGCGATTGGTTCTTAGCCCCTAATATGGTTCTGTTAACTGTTCACCCATAGCTGCAGGATTCCATGGATTTTGGTATCGGTTTCCTTTCCAACAATGTCATGCTGCCAATCCTCGATTTTTTCTACGGGATTGTGCCTAGCTATGGCTTGGCCATTGTCGCGCTGACTTTAGTCATTCGCTTTGCGGTGTATCCCCTGAGTGCGGGGTCGATTCGCAACATGCGGCGCATGAAAGTCGTGCAGCCCATCATGCAAAAGCGGATGCAAGAAATCCAACAAAAGTATAAAGACAAGCCCGCAGAGCAGCAGCAGGCGATGGCAGAGGTCTATAAAGAGTTTGGCAATCCTTTGGCGGGGTGCTTTCCACTTCTGTTGCAGCTACCGATTCTGTTTGCTCTGTTTGCAACGTTGCGCGGCTCCCCCTTTGCAGATGTGAACTACCAAGTGAACCTGCAAATTGTGCCACCGGAGCAGATTACCCAAGTCCAACCCTTTGCCACCAAGCCCCAGAATATCTACGTCGATGAAGGGGTTCATTTTCCGGTGCAGGCTGTTGTGCCGGTGGGAAACAAAATAGGGGTCGGCCAAGAGGTTGATCTCCTATTTCAAACCAAGGATGGCAAACCGTTTACTGAGCTTGCGCAAGCCTATCCCAACAGCCACCTGCAACCGCGCTGGCAAATTATCCGAGGTCAAGAGCGGGCAACGGTGGATGCTCAAGGACACCTGCACGCCCTGCAACCCGGCGATATTACGGTGCAGGGAACGATTCCCGGCATTGCCGCAGACAAAGGATTTTTGTTTATCTCTGCCCTTGGCCATGTGGGTGCTATCGATAGTGAACTGATTTCCACCCTGCCCGATGGCACTCGCCAGATCAATTGGGGGGCGATTCACTGGGATATCCTCATTATGATTCTGGGGTTTGGGGTCAGCCTCTATGTCAACCAACTCCTTTCGGGTCAAGGTAGTGCGGCAAATCCGCAGCAGCAAACGGTGAACCAGCTCACCCCAATTATTTTTTCAGGTATGTTCCTGTTTTTCCCACTGCCTGCGGGGGTGCTGCTGTATATGCTGATTGCCAATATCTTCCAAACGGTGCAAACCTTTATCCTGCAACAAGAACCCCTGCCGGAGAACATTCAAAAACTGGTTGAGGAGCAAGAGCGCAGCGAGGCAATGAAAAATCGCGGGTCTTTACCCTTTGAAGCAAAGGGAGCAAAAGGAGTCAAGCCCACCAAGGCTAAGCGTAATCCCTCGAGTTGAGAGCGCCAATGACGGATGATCCTATTGCGGCTGGTCGAGTGTGGCTAGAGAATGTGCTTGCCTTAGGGGGGTTCAAGACCACCGTGGCGGCGATTCCGTCGCCATTGGCAGAGGTGGCGACGGGGTATTGGCTGGAAATTCAAGATCACAGTCTGAGTCGCGAACAGGTGAACGCACTCCTTGCCAATAACGCCCAAGCCCTTGATGCACTGCAGTATCTCCTCAATGCAACCTCCAACCTAGGGCAGCCACGGGAGGCACAAACGGCCTTTACGCTGGAGCTAGCTGGGTATCGCAAGGCTCGCTATGCGCAACTTCAGGAGATTGCGCAGCAGGTGGCACGGCAAGTGCTCGAAACAGGTCAAACAGTTGAAATCCAGTCTTTGACTGCGGCGGAGCGGCGGGTGGTACATACGCTAGTGAAGACCCTGAGCGATCGCCTCGAAACCTTTAGCCATGGCGAAGAGCCGGATCGCCGTCTTGTGGTTCAGCTAAAGCAGCAGGAGCCCCGCGCTCTCCCGTTGGCGTAGGAAACTGCTTTGCTTGAAGTGTTGTCGGTGAACCAGTCATTCTAAGCTGTGAGGCTAGAAGAATCCCCTGCCTTTAAGTGTGGGGAGCATATCAAGTGCGAGTTGCTAGGATGGGAGCAACGGACACAGGGGCTAACAACTATGCCTGCTCAAGTAGACGAGAAGTCGATTGTGCCAACCGTTATCGTTGGGGTTGGCGGCACTGGCATTGAAGTACTATCGCGGGTGCGGCGCTTAGTGGAGGAGACCTACGGCAGTCTCAAGCAGTTTCCGGTCATTAGTTTTTTGGCGATTGATACCGATCGCGACTATAAAGTCAGTAATCCGCTGGCGGCTGGTTCACCCCTGAAAGATAACGAGAAACACTGGGCAAGCGTCAGTGGTAAAAACGTCCAGCAAATTATTCAAAACCTCGAGAATTATCCGTGGATTGGCTCATGGTTTCCCAAGGAGCTAGAGCGCAACATTACTGCCCTTGAAGCGGGAGCCGGTCAAATTCGTGCCTGTGGTCGTTTTGCCTTCTTTTGCAACTACCATGCCATTCAGCAAAAGTTTCAGGCCGCCAGCGATCGCGTCAAAGGGCACGAAAACCTGATGCAACAGCGTTATGGCCTCAAGGTCAACAACAGCAGCTTAAATGTGTTTATTACCGGGTCGCTCTCCGGCGGCACCGGCAGTGGCATGCTCATTGATCTGGGCTACTGTACCCGCCACTGGCTCAAAGGTCAGGCTAGCCCCCTTGTGACTGGAATTGTGCCAATGCCCAATGCATTTGCTGGCATTAGCGTGGGCGATCGCGTCTTGGCAAACGGCTATGCAGCACTTATGGAATTGAGCTATTTTGCCGACTACCGAACCGAGTACGTCGCTCAGTTTAGTAGCAGTCTTGGGGATGAAGTCCGCTATACCTCGCCCCCCTTTGACTTTACCTATCTGGTGGGCACCAAAAACGGCGAGAGCGAATTTAAGCTGGACGAGATTCGCGAAATGATTGCCCAAAACATCTTTTTGGATCTCACCTCCGACTTTGCCCCCCACAAACGCTCGATTCGCGACAATATTAAAGCCGCTTGGGCCGCCCAAGATGCTGGGGGACGGGGCTACCCCAAAAGCTTTATGGCCTTTGGCCTCTCCAGCATCGAGATTCCCATCGCCCAAATTCGCGCCTCGCTAACCTATCGTCTGTGCCAAGATTTTATGAGCTGGTGGCTGAATGAGTCTGTGCAGTTACCACCGCAGTTACTCGAACTCACCCAAACACTGCTCAAACCCATGAATCTGTTGGATATGGATTTGGTCTTAGCGTTGGCGGCGGCCGGCGATCGCCCCTATATGCAGGAAATCTCCCGCTGGGTGAACGATCTGCGCAATCAAATTAGCCGCGACAATCGCCTTGAATGTACCCAACAGGGGGTAGGCGGCATGATGGGGAGCGAAAAAGGCAAGATTTTACAGTTTGTGCCGTGGCTCACCGAAGAAGTGGAGAACTATCGAGCAGCCCACCTGCGGGATTTAGGGCCTGACGAGCGGCTGCACGGAGACTTTTTGCAGCGTATGTACGATAACCGCAATAAACTCATTCAGCAGGTGCGCCACAGCCTTGAGGAGGAGTTCTACCGCATCGTTGAGGATCGCAATCGTGGCCTCAAGTTTGCAAATGCAGTTCTGACGCAAATCCGGCAAATTTTTACCAATCAAGCCGAAAAGTATCGTCGTGAACTTGAACAAACGTGGCAGCCCAACGAAATCAACCGCCAACGCCAGTACGAAAACGCTCTTCAGGATATAAGCCACTACGCCAACCTCTTTGGTCTCTCGAAACAGGCAAAAATGGAGGAATTTTGCCAGCAGGCACTCGAAGGGATTGAAGGAGCCTTGAGCGCGACCATTCAGCGCAAAGCGCGCACCCTTGCCCTTGAGGTCATGGCCAAACTGGAGGAATGGCTGCAACGCATGGACGCGCAACTTGCGACGCTCACTCAACGCTTGATGAGCACCCGCGATGTCTTCAAAACCCTTGCCGATAGTCAAGCCGATAGTGCTGATGCCCTGCGCATTAATGGCATTAAGCTCTACGATCGCCAAGACCTTAACGGCCTCTATCAGGATCTGATGGAGCGCTTTGCAGGTGCTAACACCGGCGTGCAATCGTCGTTTACCCTTGGCCTGAACCAAGTGTGTACCACGGCGGCGGCAACGATTTTGCAGGAGGCCAGTCCCCTGTGGAAAGATACCCGTGCGGCCAACGAAGTGATGCGCCTGCTGGATCTGGCGCAACTTGCGGAGGTGCAACAGAGCGATCTGCGCGAGATTATCCATGAAACCCTGCGGCGCACCCTCCAGAATGCCCCGGCAGAGAGCCGTCTTGTCCGCGAGCTTACCGCGGGCGATCGCCTCTTTCAGTTCTACCGCAATGATGAAGGCGAGATTCTCAGTGCCCTGCGTTTGGCGTACCAAAAATCAAAGCCGCTGCTGATCCTGTCCCAAGCGGTGATGAGTGGCCGGGATGCCGGGTTTACCCCTTCGGTCAACACCAACATTGCTATTGTTGGCGGTGAAAATACCACAGATGTAGCCGCCCAAAAACTCATCCCCCTCCTGAAAAATTTAGTCAAGCCCAGCGGTCAAAGTATTACCAGTGATGACATCAAGCCCTTGGGCGATCGCGAACGTCACCGCATCGTCTTTGTCCAAGAAATGGGTGGCTTTTCCCTGCGCTGTATTGAAGGAATGTCAGAACTGCGGCAGTCCTACCAAGATTGGCGCGGACAAATGATTAGCGCCAAGCGGGCACGCCTACGGGGTGAAAACCGCGATTTACCCATTCCCGTCCACCTCCAAAAAGACCCGCCCTTTTGGGATGTATTTCCCGAAAACCCACAAATTCTCAAACTCGTCATCATTGCCCGCGCCTTGGCAGTGCTCAAACCCGCAGAGAACCGCGCCACCCGCGAAGCCACCATCCGCTACAGCCGCCATACTGCCGTTGGCCTAGAGGATGTGGATATTGCCGCCAACTGGGAAGAAGTCACCCAAGTGCTGGAAGTGCAAGCCTGTCGCCCAGACCTCGAAGAAATTCAACGCCAAGTGACCGTCATCCTCAATGCCGCCGAAACCCCTGCTCAAAAGCAGGGACTGTACGAGCACCTCATGGCCTATCTAAAACAGCGCGAGCAGGATCTACAAAAAGTGGGCGGGCGCGATAGCCTCGAGTATAAGCGAGAAGCGGCAACCCTACAGGAGATCATTCAGAGCCACCGCCTCGGAACCCTTTCTGTGAGCACCCCAGTAACTGTTACAGCCGAACCAGAACCAGCCCCGCCCGCTGCAAACACCAGTGCCACAGGCTTAGATCAGCTTCAGCAGTTAATGGCGATGTACGAGAAGGGGCTGCTCTCGGAGGCAGAGTTTCAGGCCGCTAAACGTAAACTTTTAGGACTATAGCGCGACGCGGCTTGCTAGCCTAGTGTTGCTGAGTGCGGCTATGAGTTGTCCTCATCCCCAACCCTTCTCCCTAGGGAGAAGGGAGCTAAGAGTCTTGTTCCCTCTCCCCAAGGAGAGGGCTAGGGTGAGGGCGGCAAAAGACTCAAACCCGAACATCATACTCAATACTCAGCAACACCCCAACGCTCATCCTTCAGATAGAGCGCGGGCTTCCTGTCTAGAACAGCTAAAATGCATAGGATTGAGGTAACCATAGGTTATTGACACCAACCCATGGTTTAGGGTGTGAGGACAGAAACAGAATGCTAAGTCAAGAGCGGCTCACCAGTTCCCACGAGTGTGAGCGGGCATGGATTGAGATCGACGTGGCCGCATTAGCGGCCAACACCCAGCAATTGCGGCAATGGTTAGACCCCAACACCGGTCTTCTAGCGGTGGTCAAGGCAGATGCCTACGGTCACGGTGCCGTCATTGTGGCACAAACGGTGTTAGCCAACGGTGCAACAGAGTTAGGGGTGGCCACCATCCCCGAAGGAATCGCACTGCGGCAAGCAGGCATTAGCGCCCCCATTTTAGTGCTGGGATCGGTGAACCTGCCGGTACAGGTGCAAATGATGGCGCAGTGGCAGTTGCAGCCCACCCTTTCTACCCCTAAGCAAGCCTTAATTTTCTCAGACTATGCGGATCATTTACAGGAACCGCTGGATGTGCAATTAATGATTGATACCGGCATGGGACGGCTGGGCTGTTCATGGCAAGATGCCGTGGGATTTGTCCAATTTGTGCAACGGCTGCCCCACCTGCGGATTCAGGGGCTGTACTCCCACTTTGCCAGTGCCGATGATCCCGACCCCACCCTAATGCTGCAACAGCAAGCAGCCTTTGAGCAGGTGCTCAGGGAACTAAAAACCCTAGGCTTAGGGAACGTGCGCTGCCACATAGCCAACTCGGCAGCCACCTTAGGGAACCCCGCTAGCCATTACGATCTTGTGCGGGTGGGGTTAAGCCTATACGGGGTCTATCCCGCAGCGCATCTACGCCAAACCGTATCGTTGCGGCCCGTGATGCAGGTTCGTGCCCGCATCACCCTCATTAAAGAGATTCCTGCTGGGGCAGGCATCAGCTACGGGCATCAGTTCATTGCCCCCAAGCCTATGAAAATTGCCGTTGTTGGCATTGGCTATGCCGACGGTGTGCCTCGGTTGCTCTCCAACCGACTGGAGGTACTCGTACAAGGTAGGCGAGTTCGCCAAGTGGGTGCCATCACGATGGATCAGCTGATGATCGATGTCAGCGATCTTGAGGGGTTGCAGGAAGGAGACATTGTCACCCTCTTGGGGGACGATGGGAACGATTGCCTGACGGTAGATACATGGGCGCAAACCCTTGGCACCATCCCGTGGGAAATTCTCTGCGGCTTTAAGAATCGCTTGCCCCGCATTCCCGTGGACTAGGGAGTAGGAGTAGCTGAGCCAGAGCGCACAGCAGCGAGGGTTTCTGTTTGGTAAATGGTGTTTGTTGGCATGACGAGACCGGCAATGCACAGCTTGACGTTGCGCTGGTGCTGCACAAACACCCGGAAGCCCCCCTTACTCGTGCCACTATCAACGGCTCCCGTGAGGTTGCTGCTGCAATTGGGGCTGGTGTCGGCAATGCCATCAATGAGGGCTTGGGGGTTCCCTTGGGCAACATTCCCTGACCCCTTTTGGCGGTAGAGGATCATCGGGCCGCGCCAATTGATGCCAGAAGTTTTAGCACGGGTGTAGTAGGCCACTTGGGGTGTACTGGCAAGGGTGCCATCCTCTTGCTCTTCGAGGTTATCCGCTGGCTTCTCAATAAACATGACCAAGTTGTAGCCGCTAGGCGTTGTCCAATCCGATGGCGCAGTGGTGGAGACCTTAATAGCAGAGCGGATGTCGTCAGAAATAAAGTCGAGGGCGCGACTGAGGTTCATGCGGGTGGTGGCCTGCTCCTCAACTCGCTGGTTATTTTGCAGCAGTGCCACCATCCCCCAGCCGGCCATAGTGACCGCAATCCCACCGATCAGTGCCGCCACTAACAGTTCGGTGAGCGTAAAGCCAGTGCGAGTGTGGTGCCACCCCTTGATCATCAATTTCATGTGCATTTTCATGTGCGTTCTCTGTGCTCCTATGGCTAGTTACGAGGTCCGACAGTTGCTAGATGTATATCCTGTGGTATCGGTAGGCGCATAAATCCCTGTGCGCATGATCCCCAAGCCCGGGGCAATGACCAAACAACGTTGCAGCGTAGGATTGCGATTGAGGGCAATGACCGTGGTTCCACTGGTGCTGGCGCGCCCTTGGAAGCCAAAGCGGACGGTGGCCATCCCTGAACCACGGCGCAAGGTAGTATGCTCAAGCTGCCGTGCGCCCATGGGCAAACAATGGGCAGGGTTACCGCTAATGGTGGGCTGAGACCCTGTGGGAATGGTGACATGGCAGGTTTGGTTACGGCGCATGGCTTCCCGTTGGGCTTCGCGGAGGGCACCTGCCAGTTTTTCTAAGTCTTGGTTAACGCGCTGGGTATCGAGCCAGTACTGAAAGCTGGGCAGCGCCACGGCAATCAAAATTGCAACAACCGCAAAGACCGCTAGCATTTCCACTAGGGTCAGGCCTCGATTTAGCGGACGGCCAGCAAACAGCAGCATTGCACTCCCCTCTTGCAGCCCTATTCTTGAGAATCACCGTTCACGACAGTTCTCAGGGTTGGTGCCGCTGGTATCGGACTCGGCATAGACACCCGTTCGCATTAGCCCCAATCCGGGCGAAATTTGCAGGCAGCGTTGGAGGCTGGGGACTTGGTTCAAGGAAATGACCGCCACGCCATCGGCACCGGAGCGCCCCTGAAACCCAAAGTGCACCGTACCCATCGTGTTGCTGCGTCGCAGGGTCACATTTTCGAGCTGCCGTGGTCCTGTTGGTAAGCATGCTGCGGGGTTACCGGTAATGGTGGGCTGAGACCCTGTGGGAATGGTGACATGGCAGGCTTGGTTGCGGCGCATGGCTTCCCGTTGGGCTTCGCGGAGGGCACCTTCTAGTTTTTCTAGCTCTTGGTTGACCTGCTGGGTTTGCAGCCAGTACTGAAAACTGGGGGCTGCTACGGTCGCTAAAACGGCAGCCACCGCCATCACAATTAAAATTTCAATCAGGGTAAGCCCCTGCGGGACTCTACGGACAACGGAAAAAGGCATTGGGCACCACCTCGGTTGTGACTTGCGCCACGATATTGTTATTGCTGTCTCGCACAACGTAGGCCAGTTCTAGGGTTTGAAACGGGGCAGGTGCAAGACGAGTGGCAGTTCGGGACATGCTAAAGGTGTCATTAATAAACGTGCGTGTTCCGGTGGAGGTATTACCACTGCCGCTGCCAAGAGGAGGCAGTAAGCTCTGGAGATAGGCGGCGAAGCCACCTTCGCTCTTTCCTGCGCGGCAGCGGGCATAGACGCGGGTTCCTGCACTCCGATAGGAGGTAATGGTGTTTGCCAGTGTAATTGTGTCCCCAGAAATAGCGGTAATGCGGTTGGTGCCTGCATCAGAGCCAATTAAAATCTCATCCCCCACCCGAAAGCCATCGGTCACCGAGCTCAAGGAGCAGACTCCGCGAGTCGGATACTCACGATACTCAGGGGGCATGGGTTGATTATTAGGCCAATACTCAGGGGGCATGGCTTGCTTGTAGTCGCTCTCGTAGGGCTCGATAAAGGCAAGGGTGATGGTGTTGGTATTTTGGGCTGGAGCGGCAAGCTTGCGCTGGGCAAAGCGAGTCTGGCAGAGGTCGTAGGCAACAATTTTAATGTTTTCGAGGTCGTCTTGAATCCAGTTGCTGGCTTCGGCAAAGCGGCGGGCGTTGGACTGGAACAGGGCGGCCACCACCACTGCCTGCATTGCCGCCACGGTAAAGAGGCTAATGACAAGAATTGAGGCGAGGACTTCGGCCAATGTAAACCCTTTGCTCAAGAGGGTTCGCTGCCAAGGAGAGGGGCGAGTCATCAACATACATCTCCAACTTAGTACTGCGCAAGGCGGTTCCAGTTACTGGCTTCGGTGGTGCGTGCCACTACAATCGAGGAGTTTTGATAGGCTTCACCAAGGTCTTCGGGCAGGCGATCGGGCACGTAAATTTCGGCATTATTGGAGTTGGAGCCGTTCCACTCTTTAGCCCACACCGCACCGACAATATCGGGGCTGCTGCTGCCACCGTTGATGCCCACCTTTGCATCGGGAGCATAGACAAACAGGCTGCCCGCTGTGGAGCCACCACTGAGGGTAAACTGCTGATCGGTTACCGCATTGTTAGGATCCGGTGGGTTGCCGTAGATGCGCAGGCGATCGGGGGTGCCTATGCTGCAGCGGGTGTTTTTGCCGCAGGGGATGACTTCGCTAGGTAACCCCATCTTGGCACCGCGGCGGCAGGTGTCGTCGCTATCGGGGCTGGGGCTACTATTGGGGCTGGGTCTACAGATATTGCGAATACCGGCTTGACCACTCAGGGAGATGTTCCCACTGACAAATAGGCGCACTGGCCAGCGGCTGGTGTTAATGGTGAGGTTGTTGTTGCCACTGAGGTTGATGTCGTTAACCCTGTAGGCGTAGTAAATCCTATCGGGATGTTCCGCAGGCAAGCTGGTATCGACGTAGGGGCGATCGTCGGGGCGCGGCAGGGTCATCTCACCAATATTCCCTAGGTTGTAAGCACCTTGGCTATAGCGATCGTTGCTGTTGGTACCATCAACATAATCTTTTCGCTTCATGAGGAAGTTTCTTAAGTCTGAGGGGTCGGGAGCCTGCACATCCCCATTGACAGGTGGGTTGCCTGACGGATTCACCGTAGGCGGTGGCGTAGGAAAGGGCGGCAACTCAATTTTATTGACGGCGATGGTGCCGTGGATGATTGAGTTATTAAGGGCACCCACAGCTTGCCTTAAGCCAGCGTTAGTGGGCTGGCCGTTGACGCATTGATCGGCCGGCACTTTACAGTTGTTGGCGTTGGTACAAATGACGTTACCGTTGACGGCGCCAAAGACATCGTTATTCCCTAGGTTAATCCTTTGGGCAAGCAACCCCGGAAAGTTAGCGGGCACATTGCGATCGGTAATCTTCATTTTTTGCAGAACGTAGGCATTGGCGGGGGAGTTGTTGGCCAAGCGGCCTTCAATCAGCAAGTGGCCAGTTTCTGTAGGTTGGTCGTAGAGGTAGGCCAAAATGCGGTAGTTGCCTTGAACGGGGGTGCCAATTTGACCGTTCAGGAGAATGTCTGTGACGTTATTGAGGGTGAAGCAGGGAGGCACGGCATCCCCAAGGCTGGCGGCATTCCATTCGTCGACGGGGGTTGCGTCAATGCCATCGGTGTTGCGTTGCCTGGGATCGGTGTTGGGTTGCCCCACGTTGGGTTGCCCCACTTTGCTGGGATCGACAGCACGGTCAATGAGATAGCGTCGACCGGTGTTGGGGTTGACGGGGTTGTAGGTACGTCGTAAAAGAATTTGATAATTGCCATTGAGAAGGCCAAGGGTGCGTGCCATTCCACCTTCGGCAACAGCAAAGGCCTGTTGGGTTTGCTTTTGTAAACTAGCGGTGCTGACATCGAGTTGCGATCGCGAAATGAGGGTGAGGGCAACCACCATCATAATTAGCCCCATCCCCAGCACTAAGGGTAGGGTAAAGCCGCGCTGGCGGTAGCGTCGCCGATGCCCTGTGGGGGGATGCATCAACCGCCGTGAGAGTGTGCGAAGGAGTTTTTTAATGGTCATTATCGTTACCCTCTTACGCCAACGCTACTGTTCAGTCGTATCCATACCAGCTGTGAGTTGAATCCTGTGATGTGTCTTAACGCCATGTTTTTATAATGCCCCGCAGGAGGGTTGAACTTAACCAAGCCGATTAAACAATAAAGCTAACGGTACGAGAAAGCTAACGGTACGAGTGTGCTCTATCACAGGTTCTCTGACCTTACGAAAAGGCTACGCCGATTATAACAAAGCCGTTTGCCTACCCTAAAGTTTGCATAACATTGCTTTAGAACTGTTAACTATTCGTCAGGAAGCGTAAGGGGGCAATTGTGCGGGGACTGTGGCAGTTGCGGCTAGATACGTGGTTTCAACTTGAGCGCGCCAAAACAACCCTCTCGACGGAGTTGCTGGCGGGGCTGACAACGTTTTTGACGATGGCCTACATTCTGCCGGTGAATGCCCAAATTCTCTCGAGTGCAATTTTTTTGCAGCAACCCCAAGACTTACGGGGGGAGTTGATTATTGCCACGGCCGTGTCAGCGGCAGTGGGCAGTATTCTAATGGGGCTGTGGGCAAACTATCCAGTGGCGCTGGCGCCGGGAATGGGGATCAATGCCTTTTTTGCCTTTGCGGTGGTGCAACAATTGCAGATTCCTTGGCCGCTGGCGTTGAGTTCGGTTTTGCTTGAGGGGGTAATCTTTATTGTGCTCACCTTGAGTGGGGTGCGATCGCTAGTGGTGAATATGATTCCGGTGTCGCTGAAGGTGGCGATCGCGGCGGGGGTGGGGCTGTTTATTGCCTATATTGGCTTGGCTAATGCCGAAATTATTGTGCCGAATGCGGTCACTAAGACCACCCTGACCCAATTTCATACTTGGCCGCCAATTTTGGGGGCAGTAGGCACGTTGGTGACAGCGATGCTCTGTGCTAGGGAGGTCAAGGGAGCGATTTTTTTTGGGGTATTGGGAACCGCCGTTGTTGGCTGGATGGTAGGCGCAGCGCCATGGCCGACAGGGCTGGTGGACTGGCCGCGCTGGCCGTCCCATTTGTTTGGTCAGGCCGTGGTGGGGTTGGGGTCGCTACGCCCCCATCAGGTGAGTTCGTTTTTGTTGGTGACCTTGGTGCTGTTGTTCACCGATTTGTTCGATACGGTGGGCACCTTATCTGCGGTGAGTGTGCAGGCGGGATTTCTGACTCGTCAAGGGCATCTGCCGCGATCGCTGGGCGCGTTTATGGCGGATGCGGTGGCCACGGTGGTGGGGGCGCTCTTTGGCACCTCCACGGTAACCACCTACATTGAGTCGGCAGCGGGGATTGCCATTGGCGGGCGGACGGGCTTAACGGCCATTGTGGTTGGTGGGTTATTTGTGCTGTCTTTGCTGTTTTTGCCGATCGCCACCGCTATTCCAGCCTTTGCTACTACGCCAGCCTTAGTGTTGGTGGGGGTGTTTATGGTGCGATCGATCAGCGCGATTCCATGGCAAGACTTAACCGAGGCCATTCCAGCCTTTTTGGTCATGCTTGTGATGCCCCTGAGTTATTCCATTAGCGAAGGGTTAGCGGTGGGCTTTATTAGCTACCCTCTCGTGAAGTGGGCCAGCGGCAAAACCAACGAGGTGCACCCAGCCCTCTGGGTGTTGGCTGTTGTTTTTGTGGGGCACTATTTTTGGCGGTGATGCTCTTGCGTTACGCCGCTGATTTGACACTCCCACCGACTAAAGTCGGGGGATTCTTACGTAGTCCACAAACGAACTCGTAAAGGCGTGAGCAAACCGCCCCTACACAGTTCCTTGAGGCAAAGCCCCAAAGTTCTGCTTACTTTTCTGAGTAGGTTAGCTGAGGCATTAGCGTCCGCATTGACCAGCCATCCTTTGGCTGTTTGGTACAAGCCCCGTTTCACTCGTTTCCCAGATGCCTGCCACCCGTCGGGTTTTTCACCATAATTAGGTAGCTCATCCCCATCCAAGAAACTAGCTTGGGAACTATACGCTTCATCAACCTCAATAAACTCAATACCGTAATGTTGACATAGTTCTGCTATACGCTGCTTCAACCGACCTGTGGGAATAGACACAAAGTTTTGGTTGTTGACTCTGCCTAGATTAGATTCCTGTTTCTGCCCCTTATTCCAGCCAAAGATAACTTTGCCGATAGAGTGGTCTAGGCAGTAGTTGATTACCAAACGGGCGGCTTTGTTGATAGCATCTCGCATCCTGCGATTTCTTTTCTCAGTGATAGAATCTAATTGCCGAGACCAAAACCCTTGCGGTTTACCAGTTTTGAGCCTAGCCGCTTGCTTGTTGTACCGCTGATTGAAAGATTTGACCTTGCGCCCATCAATGATAAAGCTATGTCCTAGATTGGTAACACAAGTAAGCCAGTTATTGACTCCATGATCAATTGCTAGAGCCTTTGCTGGGTCAAGGGGTTTGGGTTCAGGAGGCTTGACATATACCCACTCCAAGTAAAATGCTCCATTACGAGATAGGATGCGCAATTCTTTAATGTTCTCCCACTGCAAATTGGTGGGAAACTGCACCCACAACGTATCTATTCCAAACCACGCCTTGACTTGGAGTCCAAGAGGTACTCTAACCTGCCCCTCGTGAATTTTTAGCCACTTTTTAGGATAGGCTACAGTAAACAATCCAGCCTTACGGTAAGCTGGCAGTCTTGGTTTTGCTCCTAGTCGGAGATTTGCCTTAAAAGTACTTAGTGCTTCTGCTACTGATTTACAGGTCTGTTGCGCAGAAGAAGCATACATCGCCATAAAGTGTTTGTTTTTGCTTCTGGTCATCTCTGCACAAAGGTTAGCGTAACTTACAAGTCGTTTCGTCTTGAAATAGACCTGTCTTGCATAGTACAGAGCGCAGTTATACACCTTGTTAGACTGCTGACATAGGTACTTTAGGATAGGCATTAGCCCTTTGTCGTTGATGAGAACCTGCTGGCATCCATATTCCATATTTGTTGATAGGTGGCATGATAACTACAATCATAACATAACGACAATGAGAAAGGAAAGCCAAAAATATAATCATTACAATCATGGGGTGGGGTTAGCGATTGTCCATCTAGTCTTTTGTCCTAAGAGAAGGAAAAAAGTTCTGGTGGGAGAAATAAGGGATAGACTGTTTGAGCTATGGCAGGCGTTATCCAGCGAAAAAGGTTGGCATATTAGGGCGCTTGAGATAGCCCCAGACCATGTTCACCTCTTTCTTGAAATCAAGCCTACTGACCCGATTCACTTGGTAGTAAAAGCATTTAAGGGTAGAGCATCCAAATACTTGCGACAGGAATTTCCTAGCCTGCGAAAACTCCCTAGCCTTTGGAGTAGGAGTTATTTCTTCTGCACTGCGGGAAATGCTAGCGCTGAGGCAATCCAAAACTATATCAATGATCCACATCATTGGTGAGCAACTAAAGTTGCTAGGTAGCTTTTCCTCCCCGTACTAAAGTACGGGGCTACCAAGCTATCCCTCTGTGTCAACCACAGGCCGTCAAATTTAGGGTAGGATGCTTCTGGATCGCATTGATGGCCAAAGATGCTATGGACTTAAAATCCCTCATTCGTGATGTCCCAGATTTTCCAAAGCCCGGCATTTTATTCCGGGATTTAACAACACTGCTGCAAAATCAAGCGGGACTGCGGTATGTGGTTGACCAACTGGTGGAAAAGCATCGCCATGATGGCCTTGACTATGTGGCTGGCATTGAATCGCGAGGGTTTATTTTTGGCGCACCCTTGGCCTATCACTTAGGAGCGGGGTTTATTCCCCTGCGCAAACCGGGTAAGCTGTGCCGTCCTGTGTATTCTGTGGAATATACCCTAGAGTACGGTAGCGATCGCCTAGAAATGCACCAAGATGCGATTCAGCCTGGGCAACGGGTGCTGATTGTGGATGATTTGATCGCTACGGGGGGCACAGCCGCAGCCGCAGCGGGTTTAATGGCACAGGCCTCAGCGGAGCTTCACGGCTTTGCGTTTATTGTCGAGCTAGCGGACTTGGGAGGGCGTGCTAAGCTCCCTGATGTTCCCATTACGACGTTGGTGACCTATTAAGTGCTGAGTCATGCACTCTAACTCGCCTGCCGCAGAGGGGCAGCAGGGGGAGCTGTTTTCGGCGCAGGAGCAATGGCGGTTGCGATCGCCGGCGGGAACCTACAGCAGCACCGGCAACCTTGAGCTGAGCCTAGCCACCCTTGAGCAGTGGAAACTGCCGATCCGCACCTACCAGCAGCAGCAGCGATACGCAGTACAGCAACCGAGTTTATTTCCGGTAGCCGAGGCGCATCCAGCCCTCATCGTAGAACAGTTATCGGTAATCATATTGATTTGCCGATGATTGGCAGAGTCAAGTTTAGACAGTCTCGCCCTATTCCTGATGGCTTTATTATCAAGCAAATCAGAATAGTTAAAAGAGCATCTGGCTACTTTGCGATGTTGGCTTTGCAGTGTGATGTGGAGATTCCGAAAGCAACACCTCACGGTCATGTTCTAGGAATTGACTTGGGTTTAGAGAAGTTTTTAGCTACTTCTGACCATGAACTTGTACCAAGACCACGGTTTTTTGTAGATGCTCAAAGCAAGCTGAAATTGCTGCAACAAAGGCTGAAACACAAAAAACTAGGGTCAAAAAACTGGCACAAGGCTCAACAAAAGGTAGCTAGACATCATCAGCGTATCAGCGATAGCAGAAAGGATTTCCACTTTAAGACAGCGCATCATCTTTGCGATCAAGCAGGAATGATATTTGCTGAAGACTTAGATCTCAAAACTATGTCTAAAGGCATGCTGTTTGACATACTCCCCATGCCTAAAGGCAGGGGATTCTTGTTACTAGTTCAGCGACAGCACTTACCATTTCAGGTTTCCCATCCATAGCAGAGGTGCTTATCTCCCCAGTCGTTCGGGATTTCTCCCCAGTTCCCTTTTGCCCAAAGGTACTGTTTTGCCACTCCATCCCCAAGATGCTTAGCCCCTTCTTGAGGATGTTCAAAGCCGCATTTTGGTCTCTGTCTAACTCAAACCCGCACTTAGGACAACTATGGGTTCTAGTGGATAGAGTTTTTGGCACCCTATGACCGCAATGAGTACAGTCCTGTGTGGTGTATTGTGGCGGTACTGACACTACTGCCTTATCCCACACCTTCCCGTAGTAGTCCAGCCATTGGGTGAACTGAGACCAACTAGCATCATGGATGGATTTGGCAAGATGATGATTCTTGACTAGGTTCTTCACCTGCAAGTCCTCATACACCACGACATCGTTAGATGCCACTACGCACCGAGCAAGCTTGATTGCCCAGTCTTTACGTTGGCGTTGAACTTTCAGATGTACTTTGCCTAGTCGCTTTCTTTGCTTGTGGTAGTTCTTGGATTGAGGTTTCGCCCCTTTCTTGAACTTCCGACTTAATCTGCGTTGGTGTTGCTTTAACCTCCGTTCACTACGTCTTAAAAACTTAGGACAATCGACCGTGTTTCCGTTCTGGTCGGTGTAGAAGTGTTTTAACCCCAAGTCAATACCGATGACATTGCCTGTGTACTCTCCCTGCTCTTTGCGCTCCACATCCAAGCAGAACTGGGCATAGTACCCGTCTGCTCTGCGTACCACTCGCACTCGGTTGATTTTAGAGTTGAGGATATGCTGTCTTGCCTCTCCATTGCAGTACAGAGCAAACGAGCCAGCATTGAAGCCATCGGTGAAGGTGATGGACAGTCCATCCGCTGATAGCTTCCAACCCGATAGCTTGTACTCTACAGAGCGGCAATGCTTCTTGAATTTGGGGTATCCCTTCTTTGCCTCCTTGTTTTTGCAGTTGGTATAGAACCGAGAGATAGAAGCCCAAGCCCGTTCTGCACTTGCTTGCCTGGCTGCTGAGTTTAACTTTTTAGCAAAATCAAACTCTTGAGCCAAGGTTTTGCAGTGGGAATAGAGGTCATTCCTGCCCACACCCTTGTTGTCCATCCAGTACCGTACACACTTGTTGCGCACAAACTGTGCGGTACGGATGGCTTCGTCCAGAGACTGATATTGCTCTTGTGTGCCCTTTAGCTTGGCTTCTATGACTCTCATGGTTCCATTTTATCACAGACTCAGCTTGATAAAACAATATGCGCCTTATATCCCCATAGCTAAAGCTAGGGGCTTTACGGCGTTTTTCGGTAAGCACACTTTAGATGCTGGGTTTGGGCAGTTTCTCAGCATTTTAGAATATGTCTGCCTTAAGCGTGGTGTTGCTTTCTTAAAGGTTGATCCAAATGGTACATCTCAGATTTGCCCTAATTGCCAAACGCACACTGGCAAAAAACCGCTAAGTCTGAGAGTACATAGCTGTCCTGAGTGTGGATACGAGACTGATAGGGACGTTGCCGCTCAAGTAGTGGCTCAGCGTGGACTTGCAGCCGTAGGGCATACGGTCAAGATGCTTTCTGAGGGTAAAGTCAATAGACTCCCGTAGAAGAAAGAATCCCCTGCCTTTAGGCATGGGGAGTGTCAACTACTGGAAGTCTTCCTTCAACAAGGAAAATTGGCAGTATTGGCAGACCCCCTTTGTGGGGGATCGTAAAATATTGCTGAACTGTAAAAGGAGCTTGGCAGGGAGTAGATATACTTAGAAATAGAGGAACGATCGAAAGACTAGACGCTGTTATTCCTGCACAACCAAAAAGCTTATTAAGATGCGTTCCGTGCCGGTGGTTGTTGGTTGCCATTGCATTCATCACAGGAGGCACTCATGCTGACTGAGCCACAAACGATTGCACCCACCGCCTTACTCCAGAGTCTTTTAGACTTACGCCATGAGGTGTTTAAGGAAGGGGAGGCTCGCTTTCAGCGCTGGCAACCCCACATTCGCCGTTCCCAGTTTCTGCCAAGTGCCCGGAATTTAGCTTACTATTTGGCCTTGCGCTGGCGGGATCTGCGTGCCATTCAAATGGCATTGATGCCTTGGGGGTTATCCTCCTTGGGGCGCATTGAAGCGCGGGTACTGCCTAACCTCGATGCGGTCATTAACACCTTGGGGGCACTGTGCCACTCTCAGCAGGGGTTGCCTCCGCGACCTCCCTTGGCAGCTTTTTTTGAGGGCGATCGCCAACTGCGGCAGCACACCCAAGAACTCTTCGGGGAGATCCGCGGCAAGCGCCATGTACGCATTATGGTAACACTGCCAACTATTGCTGCCACAGATCCACAGTGGAGCATTACCTTATTGCGCAAGGGGATGAACTGCGCCCGTATTAACTGTGCCCACGACGACCCCGCCACATGGCAGGCGATGATTGCCAATTTACGGGCGGCGGTGCACCTCACCAACCAGCCCTGTAAAATCCTGATGGATTTGGGCGGGCCAAAACCCCGGGTAGCAGAGGTGTTTCCTGAGGGGGCACGGATCAAGCCGAACGATCGCCTCTACGTGTGCTACAACATTGATCGCTCCCGTGCGGGTGTTGTTCAGATCACGTGCTCCCTACCGGAAATTTTGCCCCAGCTTAAGGTGGGCGATCGGGTGTGGCTGGACGATGGCCACATTGGCGGGCAGATTGTGGCAAAAAACGAGCAAGGGGTTGAGCTAGTCCTCAGCCATTGCAAAAAAGGCCAACGCCTGAAACCGGATAAAGGCTTTAACTTCCCGGATAGCCAACTGTCGTTGTGTCCCCTCACCGATCGCGATCGCCAACACCTTGATCTAATTGTTCAAGAGGCTGACCTCATCGGTTACTCCTACGTGCAGTCTGCGGCTGACATTGCGCTCCTACAATCAGAGCTTACCCAACGCTGTGGCGATCGCGCTCAGCGGCTCGGTATCATCGCCAAAATAGAAACTCTCCAAGCCATTCGTGCCCTGCCGGATCTCATAGTGCAGGCCGCAGGGCAGCAACCCTTTGGTATTATGATTGCCCGTGGCGATCTAGCCGTTGAAATTGGCTATCAACGGCTTGCGGAAATGCAAGAAGAAATTCTCTGGCTGTGCGAAGCCGCCCACGTCCCCGTCATCTGGGCCACTCAGGTCTTAGAAAATTTGGTCAAAAAAGGGGTGCCCTCCCGCGCAGAAATGACTGATGCGGCAATGGCAGAGCGGGCGGAGTGCGTCATGCTCAACAAAGGTCCCTACGTTGGCTTAGCCGTCGATACGCTGGATGATGTGCTGGTTCGCATGGAAGCCCATCAACAGAAGAAAACGCCTCAACTGCGTGCCCTACACTCTTGGCAACCCAGTGCGCCTAGCTACTAGGTTGGGCAGGAGCCGTAGATGCTTTCAGCACGGTTTCAAACAGGTGCATCACCTGCGTCCAAGCATCGTGAGCCGCCGCTGCATCGTAACTGTCGCGCTGATCGCAAAAGAAGCCGTGATCTGCCGGATAAATAAAGATGTGATGGCGGATGCCATGGTGGTGCAGCGCCCTTTCAATCTCTTTAACCTGCTCCATGGGAATACTTTGATCGCGATCGCCAAAAAAGGCGTAGAGCGTCCCGCGAATTTTCGGGGTTATGGCCAAGGTGGGCAGGCCGCCACCGGGGGTCATGGTGGTAATGCCCGCGCCATAAAATGCAGCAGTGGCCTTGATGTCGGGTAACTGAGCCACTAAGTAGGCCACATGCCCGCCAAAGCAAAAGCCGATGGTGCCAATGGCATCCCCTTTAACTGCCTCTAATCCTTGCAGGTAAGCAATGGTGGCCTGAGTGTCGCTGAGGAGTTCATCGGCCTTCGTTTGGTTTTTGTACTGCCGCCCCAAGTCAATGTCAGCGGCGGTGTAACCGGCTTCAAACTGCGGCGCAAAGCGTTGGTACAACGCCGGGGCGATCGCCACATAGCCCTCACGGGCAATTCGTTCCGTCACATCTCGGATATGGGCATTAACCCCAAAAATCTCCTGAAACACAATGACACCAGGGTAGCATCCCGGGGCGGTGGGTGCCGCCAAGTAGGCATCAATGAGCAAATCACCATTGACCACTTTTACCCAACGACTGGTAATGTCTGCCATGACTGCCGTCCTATGCAGAGATGTCTAAGTCTGGGAAGGTACGTTTAATATCGTTCACCAGTTCATCCAGTTCCGCCAAAGCAGATTGGATGTCAATACTAATGGTGCCAGTACCGGGAAGCTCCATCAGCATTTTCAGACTCTCTCGTTTACTGAGAATGATCTGTAGGCGATCGCGCAGAGTGGGCAAATCCATAGATGTATAACCTATCTCAAAGACCACTCCTACTTTAACGCCCCCTTGGGTCAATTCAGCCCCTTTGGCTGAGAAGCGAGGCAGAATAACTCATTCCCCATTGATTTCAACAGGCCAATTAACGCAGAGGCACACACTGGTGACATTTTTACGCGGGGCGGTAATATCTCGATTGCTGCTAGCAACGGCAACATTACGTCAGGCTTCCTTATCAGTGCTGGCAGTGGCGGTAATGTCAATCTTTCTGGGATCAATCTATTATTGAGTTTTATTAATGCTGGCACTGGAAACGTCGATATTTTTGCAGGTAATTCGTTGCGACTAACGGGAGCCTTTACTGTTGACGGCATTCTCACCAGCATCTATGGCAATGCCATTAATATTTTTATTAATAGTGATACCTTTTTCTTGGTTGGTAATCCAGCGGTCAATGGTACGCTTGGTGCGCTGGTGACCCCCAATTCAGTGATTGCCCCCCTAGCGAATGGCAATCCAACGATTCTTTCGGGAACGGTTGAGCGTGGCAATATTCGCTTCCAGAATTTAGGCCCTAATCTGGTCTCTAATCCTTGCTCGCAGTTGCAGTACAGTAACAATGAGTGTACTCAGGCGGCCAACAATGTATTGCAACCTCCACCACCGGCAATAATTCCGCCGTTGCAGCCCCCTTCTGAGCTTCCACCAGTCCTGTTTCCACAAGAGATTGCCCTTGCTCTAGAGAATAATGACTTAGAAAATGCCCTAATTTTGCTCGATCAGATGGGGTGCCAAGAGGTCAGCAGTTACTTTGGGCGCACCTGTGATGCGGATGAGCTATCGCTGGCGCAAATTCAGGCCATCCTCAACGAAATTGCCAAGCAAACGGGCAAGAAACCTGCGGTCATTTACATGCTCAACCGTCCTGAGCAAACGGATCTCTTGATGGTGACTCCTGAGGGTGAGCCAATTTATCAAGCCGTGAAGGGGGTAGGGCAAGCGCAAGTTCTCAAAGCTGCTGAGGAGTTCATGAACAATGTGCGGGATCCGCGGCTCGTCAATACCCGTACCTACTTGCCAGCATCGCAACAGCTTTATCAATGGTTGATTGCGCCGCTGCGTCCGCAACTGGAGACTCAAGGGATAGAAACGCTGGTCTTTGTCCTGGATGGTGGGATGCGAGGGGTTCCTATAGCGGCACTGCACGATGGTCAAGGTTTTTTGGTGGAGCGCTTTAGCGTTGGGCTAGTACCCAGTATGAGCTTAATGGATACCCGCTACCGCAATGTTCAGCAGGGGCGCATCCTGGCTATGGGAGCCTCGGAGTTTGTGGATCAGTCGCCATTACCGGCGGTACCGATTGAATTGGCTCAGATCACAGACGATTTGGGGGGTGGGAAAGAGTTTTTGAATGAGGCGTTCACCATTTCTAATCTTCAGGCCCAACGGCGGAGTGGAGCTTATCAGGTGATCCATTTGGCCACCCACGCGGAGTTCCAGCCGGGGTCTCCAGAAAATTCCTATATTGCGTTTAGGGATAGCCGCTTGAATCTGTTGCAGTTGCGCAATTTGCAGCTCTACCGCCCAGATACTGAACTGTTGACCTTGAGTGCGTGTCGAACCGCTGTTGGCGATTTGGGGGCAGAGTTAGGCTTTGCTGGTTTGGCAGCGCAGTCAGGGATCAAGTCGGTGCTGGCCAGTTTGTGGTACGTCAGTGATGAGGGAACCTTGGCCTTGATGACTGAGTTTTATCATCAATTGAATACGGCACCGATTAAGGCTGAAGCGTTGCGGCAGGCGCAGTTAGCGATGCTGCGGGGGGACGTTCAAGTCAAGGGCAATCAACTGCAAACCCCACGGGGATCAATTCCGCTGCCGCCAGACGTGGCTCGTGGCGGGGGCGATCGCCGCCTCAGCCATCCCTACTATTGGTCTGCGTTTACGATGATTGGCAGCCCGTGGTAGCTTGTCCTAGCTAATTCAATCGGTCAATGTGCAGCACTATGGAGGGCGGTGCTTGGGCGTGAAGCTGGGCCTGTAAGGTCATGGCGGCAGCTATCAATGCTTTTAAGTCAAGGCCATAATGGGCGGGGTCGCACTGTTGCAGGCGGCGGGTTCCTTCCCCTAGAAGTAAAATTGCCCCCCGGGAGTTACTGCGGCTAGCATGGTAACAGGCAACAGCAATCTGCAGCAGACCTTGATAAAAGGTGCGATCGGGTTCGGTAGCCTCTAACCACAGCACTTCGAGGGTGTCGTGGCACGCATAGTATTGGCCGCTGTTGAATTGGGCGATCGCTTGCTGTAGGGGGTCAGATAAATGCATCGGTTATCCTGAAGATCGATTAACACGCTCACAGCTAAGTAAATAGCAGATAACACCCCATGCCTATTCGCTACACCTAGGACATACAATCACTTTGGAGCTGAACATTAACACCTTCCCCGCGCTTGCAAGCGGAGTCTCTTGGAGAACTCTCAATGATTTTTTACAAAAACATGACTGGCGATCGTTTGTTGCCCCATAGCGCGATCGCCGCGCCCTTAGCTGCGATCGTTTGTTTCACAAAACTGCTCCCATTCGCAGGATCTTAGCTTGCGGTAGGCATCAATGCACTCACTGCCTAGGCATCGCGAAAGAGGGGGTCACGATCCAGCACCTCAAGGGCAACCAAGAGGATAGGCGGCACCTCCTTAACGCTACCCTTGGGCTAGAGATCGGTGTAGCCAGCCCAGCTAGATCGTCGCTGGCTGCCCTGCTTGAGCGGTTGTCGGTTTACCTACCGGCACTCGTACCGTTTGGCCAAATTGCTCCAAAATCACTGCGGGTACGGTTTCATAGGCATCAATGGAGCGCACCAGCACTGTACCAGCAATGGTGTCCCCTACTTGCACGGTACGGGTGACATTTTCTTTGGGAGAGCGAATGACGGCCTGGAGACGACCGTTGATCGCCGCAACACCAAATACTTGGACAGCTTGGGCATCTACCGGTGGGGGCGGTGGCGGCAGGGTAGCAGAACCACCCGCACCACCTGTACCACTTGTTCCACCCGTAGCACCATTGCCATTACCGCCTGGGGTGCCCGTTCCCGGAACTGGTACCGGTTCAAACGGGTTAGAGCGACCCGTATCAGACAACCCTGCAACATACTCTTTGGGGTTGGTGGGCGGCGTTAGGGCAGTGATAGGCGAAGGGACAATGGCTGGAGTTGGCGTAGCTTCGGCAGCCGGTTCGGCCTCAGCTGCTGGTTGCTGGGGGAGGGGTTCACTGATTTCGCTCTCGCTCACAAACAAGCCGCAACCGCTGATGGCAATAGCCACAAACCCAGTGGCGATCGTGGTGGCAATGGCACGCTGTTCCGACATTTGTGTCTCACCCTATGGTTAATTGCTTAAGGAAACGTTGAAGATAGCCCTTAGTTGCCTACTATAAACATTACCCTTGGGGGCGATCGCCTATGCACAGGCAGTTACTCAAGTGTCCTGCAATATCGCGGTGGCAACCCCTAGATGAGACAGGCGGCAAACTGCTGACGTAACTGCTGTTCATCTAAATTGCGGCCAATAAACACCAGCTCGTTACGCTGATGGTTAACAGGGCGATCGAGGGGACGACCGTCAAAGAGCATATGTACCCCCTGAAATACAAAGGGGGTGGGCTGCCCCGCGAGATGCAAAATGCCTTTCATGCGGAAGATATCGGGGCCTTGGGTTTGTAATAACTGGCTCAGCCATGCCTGCAACCTTGCCCCATCTAGCTCGCCTTGGGCAACAATGGAGACGGAGCCAACGGTGTCATCGTGTTCATGGGCATCTTCACAATCACAGCAACGTTCTTGCCGTGTTCGTAGGTCAAGATCCGATTCAGAAGGGTGGTTTTACCTGCTCCGAGGTACCCTGTCAGTACCGTCACGGGAACGGTGGGATTGCCGTTAGTTGTCATGTTTGGCCTCATCGAGCGCGATACACTGGTAATGTGAAGTGAAAACAACTGCCTTTACCGAGGTGGGAGTCCACCCAAATTTGGCCGTAGTGCATCCGGATGATTTGGCGACAGAGGGCAAGGCCAATGCCATAGCCTTCAATGGCGCGATCGCGATCGAGGCGCACGGTCTCACCAAAAATTTTCTCCTGATCCTCCGGCGGAATACCTGGCCCGGTATCACAGACGGTCACTTGGACTTTTTGGGTCATGCGGTGCAGCACACTCAGGTGAATGGTGCCGCCTTCTGGGGTGTATTTACAGGCGTTGTCTAGTAGATTGACTAACACTTGGCGGATGCGATCGCCATCCCCATAGACTAGGGGAATATCCAACGGTAAGTCAGTTGTAAACGTTTGTTGTTTGCGTTCAAAGTTCAGACGCACATCGTTGATGGTCTCTTGGCAGAGGCTGCGCAGATCCAGTTGGCGGGGCATAATTTGCAAGTTATCTTGCGGCCCACGGGCGGCCAATAGCAGGTCGGTAATCAATTGCCCCATGACGACGGTTTGGCTGCGAGCATGGTGAAACAGCCGCTGTGTATCCTCCCGATTGAGTTGACAACTGAGTTCGTTGTGCCAATGAGACTCTAAGGTTTCTAGGGCAATGCCAACGGCGGTGAGGGGGTTGCGTAATTCGTGGGCGAGCAGGCTAATAATGCGATCTTTAAAGTGCAGTTGCTCACTGAGGCGATCGCAGGTTTGGCGCAGTTGAAAGAGTTCTTCCTGAAGGCGCACCAGCTCCATACTACAATCGGATTGCTCAGCAGCAGTTTTTTCCATATCTGCCTGTAACACCATGGCCAGTTGCTGCTGCCAGCGTGGCCACCAGTAATCTACTTTTTCCAACAATTTGCGACCGGCTAGGGTTTGGCGGGGTTCGGGTCGCACTTTAATGAGGGCTGGGGTAGCCACCAGCTTATACTCCTCGAGCAGGTAAGGCTGCTCCCCAATGGGCACAACTTTTAACTCCACACCAAAGTTGGACGGCAGTTGCTGGATATAGGATTGGATGGCAGCCGTTTCCTCTTCATCCCCTGGTCGATCAGCCACAAACAACAGGAGGCTGAGGGGCGCTGCTGTGGGGGGGTATGATTACAACTGGGATCAGCAAAGGCTTTCATCAAACCACCACAAACATCATTATTTCAACTGCGATCGCCCACCCTTCGCACTGCCAACAATACAGTGTAAAGTTAGCTAAATCTTAGCGGATTCTTGGCTAGAACCCAACTTAGGACTGTTGACCATTGCGGCGGCCTAGCTCGTAAATGCCACCGCCCACCATGCCCATTAAGCCCATGCTCAATGCCCAGCTTTGCCCCAACCCAAGGCTCAAAAGCAAAAAGCAGATAATGCCTAGCCCCACAAAGGGAATCACTCCAACCATCCCTGCCCAAAAGTCGGCGCGATCGCCGGCTTTAACCAGTGCCACATCCCCACTCAGCCAAGTGGACAAACGCTGAATAAAGGCTTGGCTCGTTGGGTAAAATCCCCAATACAGGGCGATCGCCCACAGCCCAGAACCGGCAATGGCGATCGGTGAGAGGGAAATCTGGTGTAGGTTTTGAATCATAACAATCCTTGGAAAATTTTGGGATCAAACATGTCCCGCAGGGCAAGATAGTACGGGATGAACACACTTGTATCATGATCTGCGGCGCGGGTTTCGATTTCTTTCCCCAGTAGGTGCACCATCTGAAAGACTAGCTCCCATGTAACGTTTAGGGACGGGTAGAGCATGAGACACAAGGGAAACAACTCCCGCTGCAACGCTTCAAGACGCTGTTCCAACAAGCACACCCACAGGTAAATCTGGAACATTTCCACATCCCGAATACTGGACACCCTGACGCTGGGCTGACTTAAAGAACCGCTAAAACAACGGTGTTTGGGGTTGAGTGCCGCCACACGCTCACAAATGCAAGTGGCGATCGCTGTGCTTTGGGGAGTAAATGCCGAACCAGTTGTAGCGCTGGCGCGTCGTAATCATAGTTGGCGGCTGCCTCGTACGCTCGGTGTAAGGGCATATACAAATGGTCGTCAATGACCTTAAAAAAGCTACCCAAGATGCCGCGTTGGCTCTCTGGCGCTGCCTCCAGTAATAGCAAGCCGGTGTGGTGAAACTGCATACTGACAAAGCCAATAACCCGCGGATCCGCCGCCGTATAGCGAGCACGAACCTCGCTGATGGCACTGGCCACCTTGGCCGTCATCTGCTGCGTACTTTTATGATCTTGGTATAGCTTCAGGGTTCGCTGATAGATGTCGTGAATATCCTTGGAAATTGCCCACGGATCCACTAACTCTGCGGCAATTCCATGGCGGATCATTTCTGCGGCCAAAAATCCTTCGGTGCGCTGCCATGCCTTGATACTGGCATTGCGTAACTCTGAAAGCAGCCGCGGTGCTACAACTTCAGGAGCGTCCTCGGCAACCGCTGTCGTATTCAATGTGGTAATGTAGCGCTTTGCCCATGCTTGCGCCAGACTGCTTAAGGAAGACGGCGAGTCGGTGGCGATCGCCATAGCCCCCTGCGTGTTATCAAACATAGAAACCTCAGCTAACCTGCAACAGGGCAAAAGGCTTACTTATGCCTTGTATTAAGAATTGTAACGCAGCTCTCAGACTAAAGGCAACCCAATCTGACAGTATCCCAACGTAGCTAAAGACCTAGGGCTAAGCCTTAGGAAGTGGGTGAACTGAACCCCGCCCTAGAAGGGCGAGGCTTCTACCCCGGTTAGGGGCTTAATTCCGGGTTCCCCAGTAAAAGACGAACCGCCTCTTGCAGGATATTCCATGCAGCGGTCACGTCGCGAACATGCTGCCTTCCACACGATGGGCACGTCCACTCTCGGTCACTGAGCGTCAAATTGTCGTTCAGTGACCCGCAATCCCAGCAAAGCTTGGTGGACGGGAACCAGCCCTCAATGAATTGAACGGCAGCTCCGTACCACTTGCCCTTATAGGTGGTGTAGACGTGCAGCACTCGGATACAGATTATCTACGGCGCTTTGGAGTGACTGTGAATTGGGGTATTTCAGCCACGCAAATTGCCGCTTCAAGTCGGGCAGCATCACCTTGTACTGATTCTTATTGAACTGGCGCGTTTCCTTCCCGCCTAGAATGTCAGAAGTCGTGAACATCCTGAAAGGCTACAGTTCACGGCATCTTAGGATGGAGTTTCCCTGGCTGAAGCAGCTCTACCAAAAAGATCCGCTTTGGGCCAGGTCGTTTTATTGGGGAACCTGTGGCCATGTGTCGGCTCAAACCGTTAAGCGCTATATCGAGGAGTGCCAGGGTTGATCAACTCTGCCGCTTTGCAGCGGCGCGGGAACCATTCTGTATCCCCGACCTGAAGGAAGGGGGTTTATCTGGTTCCCGTGCCCTCCATTTTCTATAAATCACTATCCAGCGAGACTCGCCCTTTGCTCCATGGGCAGGTTTCCCAGTTGAGCCTACGGCGTAGTCTGGTTTTCGGTTATTTTATGCGGCAGGGGTATCATAGAGCTATTGTATTTGCAAAAAAAGTTCTCCGAGCATTTAACCAAGTTGTATCGCCAGGCCGTGCTTTGGCGTTGTTGGTAGAGTACAGTCTCGTTCTTAGACAGCATGGTATCTGCATCCCGCGCCACTGACTGGCAATTGTTACAGCAATTGATCCCCTACCTACGGCCTTACCGTTGGGCGCTCTTAGGCAGTGGTTTACTGCTAGTGCCCTTGGCCGCTGCCGCCGCCCTACAGCCCATTATCATTGGGCAGGCGATCGCCTTCCTTAAGGGGGAGGAGAGCACCTACGCTTTTCTCAAGCCCCTGTCGCTGACCCAAGGCATTGATGTTCTGAGTATGGCGCTGCTGATCACCGTGTTATTGCGGTTTACGATGCAGGCGGCCCAAGGGTATTGGATTCAGAAAATTGGTCAGCAGATTACCGCAGATATTCGCCACGACTTGTTTAACCATGTATTGCGGTTGTCCTCTCGCTTCTTTGATCGCACACCAGTGGGTAAGCTGATTACCCGCTTGACCAGTGATGTAGATGCCCTCGGCGATGTGTTTGCCACGGGTGCGGTGGGGGTGATCAGCGATGTCTTTTCCATGGTGGTGGTGATCCTCACCATGTTTTTTATTGATCGCACCCTAGCTACCCTGTTGCTAGCACTGGTGTTGCCCATTACGGCGCTCATTATCTATTTTCAGAATCGCTATCGGGTGGCCAATTACAAATCCCGCGAAGAGTTATCGCTCCTGAATGCCAACCTACAGGAAAATATTATTGGCATTAGCGTAGTGCAGTTGTTTCGGCGCGAGGCCTTTAATAGTGACTTATTCCGGCGGCGTAATCAACGCTACGTTGCTGAAGTGGATCGCACGATTTTTTACGATTCAGCGGTTTCGGCCACCCTAGAGTGGATTGCCTTTGTGGCGATCGCTGGGGTGCTGTGGTTAGGGGGTGCCTTAGTAGAGCAGCGCACGATTGACTTTGGTACCCTAGCCACATTTATTCTCTTTTCGCAGCGCGTGTTTGATCCACTCCGGCAACTGGCTGAGAAATTTACTACCCTGCAGGCGGGGCTAACGGCCATTGAGCGCATCACCGATCTGCTGACAGAGCCAATTGATATCCAAGACCCCGATCCCACCGTTGTACAGATCGCGCCACACAGCCCTGAGCGAGGAGCCGTCGAGTTTCGTGATGTTTGGCTGGCCTACAAAGACGATGACTATATCCTCCAACAGGTATCCTTTCAGATTGCGGCCGGTGAGAAGGTAGCTATCGTTGGCCCCACAGGGGCTGGTAAAAGCTCCATTATTCGCTTACTCTGCCGTCTTTACGAACCCAGTCGCGGCGATGTTTTTGTGGATGGTCGTAATGTTCGCGAGTTCACCCAAGCGGAACTGCGGCACCACATTGGCGTAATTTTGCAGGATAGCTTTTTGTTTTCCGGGGATGTGAAAAGCAACATTACCCTTGGTGATGCCTACACCCTCGAGGAGATTCAGCGGGTCGCAAGGGAGATGAACATTGCTGAGTTTATTGAGCAATTGCCCGCAGGTTACGACACCCTTCTACGGCAACGCGGCACAAATCTATCGGCAGGGCAACGGCAACTTCTCGCCTTTGCGCGGGTTGCCATCCGCAATCCACAAATTCTGGTACTGGACGAAGCCACAGCCAATCTTGATGTGGGTACCGAGGTCATGATTCAGGCAGCCTTGAACCGCCTTTTGGTGAATCGCACAGCCATTATCATTGCCCACCGCCTCGCCACTATTCGCTATGTGGATCGCATTTTAGTGCTCAAGCGCGGCAAACTGGTGGAGCAGGGCACCCACACTGAACTCTTGGAACGCAATGGGGTCTATGCCAATCTTTACCGCCTACAGGCCTTATCGGACATGACCGAGGCATCGGCCTAGCGGCAAAGGGTGGCAGCCTTGTAGCCCAAGCTCCTTCAGATACTCGCAAAACCAGCACACCAAAAAGTAAAGACTTGCAAACAAGCGTGAAGGGGGTTCAAGAATCTTGATACAACAATCTATGGAGTTGCCGCTAAAAACCACGAGAACACGCTGTTATGAATATTGCTGTCATTGGATTAAGCCATAAAACTGCCCCCGTAGAGGTTCGCGAAAAACTCAGCGTGCCAGAGGATGTGCGGGAGCGAGCACTACAGCACCTCTGTGGCTATGCCCATATCCAAGAAGCAACGATTCTGAGTACCTGCAATCGTCTGGAAATCTACATTGTGGCCAGCGACACGGAAGCTGGGGTACGGGAGGTACACCAATTCCTCAGTGAATGGAGCCATATTCCCTTGCGGCAGTTGCGGCCATTCCTGTTTATTTTGCTGCACCAAGATGCTGTGATGCACCTGATGCGAGTCGCTTCGGGGTTAGATAGCCTCGTGATTGGCGAAGGCCAAATTCTCTCCCAAGTCAAGCGGTGCCACCAGTTGGGGCAGCAGTATAAAGCCATTGGGTCAATTCTGAATCGTCTGTTCACTACGGCGATCGCTGCGGGGAAGCGGGTGCGTACTGAAACCAGTATTGGTACCGGGGCAGTCTCCATTAGTTCCGCAGCAGTGGAGCTAGCGGATTTGCGAATCCCCAACCTGCAACACTGCCGCATTGCAATTGTGGGTGCGGGTAAAATGTCGCGTTTGGTGGTACAACACCTGATTGCCCGCGGAGTCAAGGAGCTACGTATTATTAACCGCTCTGTGGAGCGCGCCCAAGACCTCGCACAGCAGTTTCCGGATGTACGATTTGAACTTTTTACCATGACTGATTTGCTGCCGATTGTGGCCGCGATGGATTTAATTTTTACCGGCACCGCCGCAACGCAGCCCCTCTTGGATCGGGATAACCTAGGCGCAGTGCTCACGGGCGATCGCCCCCTATCTATCATTGATATTTCCGTGCCCCGAAATGTTCACGCCAACGTTACGGAACTAGCAGCCGTGCAGCTCTACAATGTGGACGATCTAGAAGCGGTGGTGGCTCAAAACCAAGAAGCCCGCCGCCAACTGGCGCAAGAAGCTGAAGCCATTCTTGAAAAGGAATTAGACACCTTCCTCGCATGGTGGCACGCTCTGGAAACCATCCCAACCATTCGTTGCCTGCGGGAAAAAATGGAGCTAATTCGCACCCAAGAACTCGACAAAGCCCTCTCGCGCCTCGGCAGTGAGTTTGCCGATAAGCACCAAGGGGTGATTGAGGCGATGACCCGAACCATTATTAACAAAATCCTCCACGACCCCACGGTACAATTGCAATCCCAGCAAGATTTAGAAAGTCGCCAGCGAGCCATGCAGACCCTCCAGGCGCTGTTTAATTTGGAGCCTGTGGAAGCCTAACTGCCCGTGTGGCCTATGCAGCGAGTTTTTAAGATTTGTTGAGAGTTAACTCATTTACTCAAGCAAAATCTGGGAAAATTGCATTGAGACTCTTAGGATGAGCTAAGAATGAATTGGCAAGTGGTTTGGAAACGCTTTGTTGGCTGTGTGGGGCTGGGTGTGATTGCGATCGCCCTCATGGCGATGCCGGTGTGGGCCACCAGTGCCGCAGAGATTCCTTTCCCCGCTGGCGACAGCGGAGTGATTGACGAAGGGAATGTGCTCAGCCCCATTACCCAAAGCAGCCTCGGTCGGCTTCTGCAAGAGGTTGCCAAGAAGACTGGCTTTAATGTTCACTTTGTCACGGTGCATCGACTGGACTATGGGGAAACACCGCAAACCTTTGTGGATACGTTGTTTACCGAATGGTTTCCCGATGCGGCTGCCCAAGCCAACCAAGTGATTGTTGCCCTTGATACGGTGACCAATGGTACGGCTATTCGTTACGGCGATGCCGTTGCCCAAACCCTCAGCCCAGAAACTGCCGACAGCATCGTCCAAGAAACCATGCGGGTACCGCTGCGCGATGGCAACTACAATCAATCAGTCTTAGATGCGGGCGATCGCCTCAGTAAGGTGCTCCAAGGAGAACCCGACCCAGGCCCCCCGTCATTCGTGAAGTGATTACGGAAAAGACCTATAAAAGTAAAAGCGAAACCGATGACCGCTCTGCCACAATTATTGTCGTGATGCTCTTAATTGCCGCTACAGTGATTCCAATGGTGACATACTTTATCTATCAAGGATCATCGTAGCCAACCGCCTTTATTATTTATGAAAATCTATACCTACCACACGCCGGAGCGTGTTCCCGCCGATTGGCAGCCCGACTGCGCGATCGCAGTTGATGTATTACGTGCCACTACCACCATTGCGGCTGCCCTTGCTGCCGGAGCCGAGGCGGTACAGGTCTTTAGTGATCTTGAAGAGCTAGAGCGCACCAGCCAGCAGTGGCCGGCGGCAAAACGGGTGCGGGTCGGAGAGCGCGGTGGCAAGAAAGTTGCTGGCTTTGATATGGGCAACTCGCCGAGCGAGTGCGTGCCCGAGCGGGTGCAGGGGCGGCGGCTGTTTATGAGTACAACGAATGGTACCCGTTCTCTAGAGCGAATTCAAGCCAGTCCTCTGGTGCTGGCGGCGGCCTTAGTGAACCGTGCTGCGGTGGCTGAATTTGTCCATAAACATCAGCCCGAAACGATTTGGGTCGTGGGGTCGGGTTGGCAGGGGAGCTATTCGCTAGAGGATACGGTCTGCGCTGGTGCACTGGTCCACTGCCTGTGGGGGCAACAGGATGTCTCCCTTGAAACCTTGGCCGGAAATGATGAGACGATAGCGGCCACAGCACTCTACCGCTACTATCAAGAGGATCTACTGACTCTGTTTCACCACTCTAGCCATGGCCAGCGCCTCCTCAATCTTGGCAATGAGGCGGATCTTAAGTACTGTGCTCAGACCGATATTCTTGAGATTGTGCCGTGGCAGATTGCTGCCAAAGTATTGACTAAGGCCTAGGGCACCACATTCCCACCCACAGCAGAAACCCTAGCCAGACATTTTCATTAAAGTAGCGACCATAGGTCTGGATCGGTAATGTTGTGGTTTGGATGTCGCGGCGCTCGTGGCTGTAAATTTGTAGAGACTGCCGCAGCCAAAAGTAACTGGTAACCCCTAAGGCCAGCCAGAATCGCCAGCTCAAATTAGCGCTGTACCCTACGCCTACAAGCAGTAGGATGGTGCAGCCATAGAGGAGCGCGATCGCCAACGGGGCATAGGCACCAAAAAACAGGGCGCTGGAATGCACCCCCAAGCGACGATCGTCGGGGCGATCGGGCATGGCATAGACCGTATCAAAGGCCAGCGTCCACACCACCACTGCCCCCATAGCCACGCCGTTGTCAGCGTTAAGCGACCTTGAACCGCTGCCCATGGAATTAAAACCGCAAACCCCCATGCTAAGGCAAGCACAAGTTGGGGAATAGGAAACACCCGTTTTGCTAAAGGGTAAAGGATAATGACTGGCACCGCAGCGATCGCCAGCCCATAGCCCAAAGGTGTGAGATAAAAGGTTAAGCCCCAAGCACACCCAAACGCAATCACCATGAGGCCAAGCGCTAGACTCAGCGAGAGTCGCCGACTGGCTAAAGGACGGTGCTGGGTGCGTTGGACGTGGGGATCAATATTGCGATCCCAAATGTCATTAATGATACAGCCTGCGGCACTGGTGGTGATTGTGCCGACAATAATAATGCCGAGGAGCGTGACAGAGGGCAGCCCGTTACTGGCCAGCACCAGCGACCACAGGGCTGGAATTAATAAAATAAGGCGGCCTGCGGGTTTGTGCCAGCGAAGCAACTGGGCGATCGCCCGCCACGTGGAACCAGATGTTGTTGGCAGTTGGGAGTTCACCACAGCGGTTTCAGTCATCTTCAATTGCCCTTAGCTACCTATGGTACAGCCCATTGCGATCCTCTCGCAGTCGGCACTGAGGTAGCAGATCCGCAGTTGCTGAAGGCTTGGTCTGAGAGTACGCTAGCTCTTAGCTGAGGGGGGTCGGGGGTAGAGAAGCCGCCACTGTGATGTCATAGATGTCATGCTGCCAAATAGTGGGCTACAGTTTTAACAAGGGTTTCAGTCCAGTAGTCGGCAACAGGCTGCTGTTCGGCCTCAACCATTACCCGAATCACAGGCTCAGTACCGGACGCGCGCACCAAGACGCGACCGCGATCGCCCATATCCTGCTGTGCTTTAGCAATCATCTGTTGCAGTGGCTCACACTCGTGCCACTGGAGGCGGCGGTGCCGATCCTCCACCCGAACATTACGCAAAATCTGTGGATACGCCGTAAAACTGTTATTCCGCAGTTGGGCTAAGGGGCAGCCTGCATCCTGTACTAATGTAGCGAGGTGAATGGCGGTTAGGAGGCCGTCCCCCCCACGCCATAGTGCCGACACAAAATATGTCCCGATTGTTCACCCCCCAGCATTGCGCCATGGCGCACCATTTCGGCATGGACGTACTGATCCCCAACAGCGGCCCGTACCAGTTGGCCGCCTCGTGCCTGCCACGCCCGCTCAAACCCAAGGTTAGACATCACCGTCGCCACAATTAAATCCTTGGGCAACTGCGCCTGTGCCTGTAGGGTCTGTCCCCAAAAGTAAAGGATATGATCACCATCGACCGTGCGGCCTTCATTGTCCACCGCAAGGACGCGATCGGCATCCCCATCAAAGGCAAAGCCCATCGCAGCCTTCGTTTCACTCACTGCTTGGCGCAATGGCTCTAGATGAGTTGAGCCACACGCCACATTGATGCGATCGCCATCGGGTTGATCGTGTAGCGGAATCACTTCAGCCCCTAGGGCATGGAACACCGTCGGCGCGATCGATACAGCAGCCCCCCATGCCAAGTCCAGCACCACCCGTAACCCCCGCAAGGGTTGACGCTCCTCTAGGGGAGCTTGGAGGGCATGGCGATATCGCTGCAACAGCTCGGGCGATGGCGCAGGCGACCCCACTGGTGCGTTGGTGACAGTACCGATCCTTCATTGAGGCGAGCTTCAATCTGCTGTTGCAGAGCTGGTGCTAATTTGCTACCATCGCTGCCAAAAATTTTAATGCCATTATCGGCGGGGGGGTTATGGCTCGCCGAGATCATTGCTCCGCCGATGGCCTCGGTATGGGCCGTCAGGTAAGCAATGCAGGGGGTTGGGCACAACCCCACATTCCAAACATCAACGCCGGCTGCGGTCAAGCCTGCTGCTAGGGCAGTGGCGAGCATATCACTAGAATTGCGGGAATCTTGACCAATAACAAAGGCAGGATGGGGGAAATCTGTTCCCTCGCGCAGCACTTGACCGACCCAATAGCCTAAATGCAATGCCAGATTGGGGGTGAGTAATTGGCCTACACGCCCACGAATACCGTCGGTGCCAAAACGAATCGGTTGCTGCACACTCATCATGGAGTCCTCACGCCACACAGATAGTCACATTTTCTATCACACTGCTATGGCTATTCACGATAGCAGCCTTAACATTTGTTAATTAATCTGGACTATACCACCTCCGCTGCTCCCCATCCACTAACGTGCCACCACAGGAACGAACAGCGGTATTGTTGAGAAGGTCTGTCAGGGCTGCTTTTGCACTCGGGTACTCAAACTCAAATCCACTGGCTAAGGTGCGCTCCGGCAACACTCGCTGCCCCTTCAGCACAACTTCTGCGGCTTCCCCCAGTAACAGTTGCAGAGCAATGGCAGGCACGGGCAACCAAGAGGGACGCTGCAGTACCTCTCCTAAGATGCGGCAGAATTCCGCCATGGTCAGCGGTTCCGGAGCAGTGGCATTGTACACTCCCTGCAGGGTGTCTTGATCGAGGGCGGTCAGAATAAGCCGGACTAAATCCTGCTGATGAATCCATGAAAACCACTGTTGCCCTGAGCCTAAAGGCCCTCCCAGATAGAGCTTAAACATCGGGAGAAGTTTGGCCAGTGCCCCTTGATCTCCTAGGACAATCCCAAACCGCAGAATTACCAGCCGTACGCCAAGGGGAATGACGGCGCGGGCAGCGGCTTCCCAGTCTTGGCAAACATGGGCGAGGAAATCTGTGCCAGCAGTGTTTGTTTCAATAAAGGTTTCCGTTTCACTCGTGCCATAGTAGCCAACCGCCGAGGTGGAAACCAGGACTTTAGGACGCGCCTGAGCTGCGGCGATCGCCTGCACCAGTTGCTGGGTACCAATAACACGACTATCGTAAATTTCTTGCTTGCGGCTGGGAGTCCAGCGGCCATTGGCTAGGGGTTCCCCCGCCAGATGAATCACTGCATCCGCACCCTCAAGCACCTGATACCAGTCTCCCTGGGCTTTAGGGGTGTAGGGCACCACGGTAACCTGCGGGGTAGTGGCAAACGTCTTGGATACCCTGCGGACTAAGGCCACCACCTGATCGCCGCGCTCCACAAGTGCCCGTACTACCTGCCGCCCAACAAAGCCCGTTGCACCGGTGACAACAACTCTCATACAGCCTCCACAATGGGATGCCATTGGCGACCGTACTGCTCTTGCAGGGCGTACCAAGCCTCCACTTGGCCGTTGGCGTATTCCCCGGGGTTGCCCCACTGCAAAAAGGCACTCAGCACCGATTTGTCATTGCCATCAAGAAAGCGAATCGCGTAGGTGGTAAAGTTCCCCCGCTTAGCTTGGCCTTCCTCAAAGCGAATGGTGGCAACCTGATCCATATTGAGATGAAACTCAAAGTCATCGCTGTGCATATTGGCATACCGACCTTTGGGTAGCTCAGCGTAGAACACCTTTTCAAGGGGCGATCGCACCTCAAGAACTGCTGTATCGTTCGTAACAACAAGGCGTAGCAGTCCTAAACGGCTACAGTCTTTGAGAAATTGCTGAAAGGAGTGTTGGGGATGCTGCAAATCTGTGGACATTACCTGCTCATAAACCAACACTTTCACTTTGACATACTCTCTGACACTGCGGATATTCGACTAGCTGCTGCGTTAACAGGAGCCTCACAAGCACACCAATATTAAAGTTTTGTTAAGAATTCCTGAAATTAGCAAGGATAATGTGTAGTTTTCTATACTATACTTATAGTATATTTAAGCAAACCCTAAAGAATCATGCGCTTACTCAGTGGGGATCAATAAAATCCTCATAAATGCGATGGTTGCTTACGTTGGTACCTTTTCGTATCCGTAAAAGCACTCATGGCAGGACAACATGCTTGTAGTAACGTGGGTTCAGGTAAAAGGTGAGAAAAAACTGTGACTCCCCTCGTTCCCGCTGCTCCATCTGCTGGTCATCGTCGCTACGATCCCGAGGCTATTGCCCGCTACTTCCTGTTTCGACCATGGCAGGTGATAGGGCGGTTCTGTAATATTTTTGTATCCTTCTTTACATTTTGGCTGCTGTTGCAATGGGATAAATTGATCGGCCAACAGGAGGTTAACATCCCACTGCGAGCCATGCAGCTACGCAAGCTCTTAATTCGTTTGGGGCCAACATTTATTAAAATAGGCCAAGCCCTGTCCACCCGTCCCGATCTGGTGTGTCCCGATTATCTTGAGCAGCTCACCTTACTGCAAGATAAGCTGCCTCCTTTCCCCACCGAAATTGCGATCGCCATTATTGAACGAGATTTGCGATTGAACTTAGGGGATATCTTTGCAGAATTTTCACCCCAGCCAGTGGCGGCTGCCAGCCTTGGTCAGGTGTATCGTGCCAAACTGCACACCGGCGAAGAGGTGGCAGTGAAGGTACAGCGACCCAACTTGTTGCCGGTAATTACCCGCGACTTGTTTTTAATTCGGCTGTTAGTGCAGTGGGTGAAGCCCTTGCTGCCCATTAACCTTTGCCATGATCTGCGCGATATTGTCGATGAGTTTGGCCGGAAGCTCTTTGAGGAAATCGACTACTTAAATGAGGGGCGCAATGCTGAAAAATTTGCCGCCAACTTCCGGGATGACCCAACGGTAAAAGTGCCGCAAATTTATTGGGAGTTCACCAGCCAGCACGTCCTAACGCTGGAGTGGATCCACGGAATTAAGCTCACCCGTACCGATTGTATGGTGGCGGCGGGGGTTGATCCAGACAATCTCATTCGTGTCGGTGTGATTTCTGGTCTGCGCCAATTACTGGAATTTGGCTTCTTCCACGCGGATCCCCACCCCGGCAACCTGTTTGCCATGGCGGATGGCCGTATGGCCTACATTGACTTTGGCATGATGGATCAGTTAGAAGACACCACCAAAGAATCCTTGGTAGATGCGGTGGTTCACCTTGTTAATAAGGACTACCCACAATTAGCGGCAGACTTTGTCAAGCTAGGCTTCCTGACCCCAGATACCGACATTACGCCCATCATCCCTGCCCTTGAGTCGGTGTTTGAGGAAGTGATTGGCTCGAGTGTCCAAGAATTTAACTTTAAGGTTATTACCGATCGCTTTTCAGAGTTGATGTATGCTTATCCATTTCGGGTGCCAGCCAAGTTTGCCTTGATTATTCGCTCCCTCGTCACCCAAGAAGGGATTGCCCTTTGCTTAAACCCTGAGTTTCGGATTGTGGATGTTAGCTATCCCTATGTGGCGCGACGCTTGCTGCAAGGTGAATCGCCCCAACTGCGGCGGCGATTATTGGATGTACTGTTCAAAGACGGTCGTCTGCAATGGCAGCGGCTTGAAAACTTGATTACGATCGCCCGTCAAGATGGTCATTTTAACCTTGCACCTACAGCCACCCTTGGCCTACAGTATCTCTTTTCAGACGAGGGGCAGTATTTACGGCGCCAAATTGTGCTAGCGTTAACCGAAGATGACCGACTCCACACCGAAGAGGTGCAACGGCTCTGGAACTTGGTGAAATCTGACCTGCGGCCACTCTTTTTCATTGATGTGGCGTGGGAAGCCCTCAAAGCTTCAGTGTCCCAAGCGCTTCCTAAAGAAGAGGAGTCCTTAGTGGTTGCCCGCTAGAGCGTGGGCTCGGGCGGTTGTCGGTTGCTCGCTAATGCAGTAAGGACAGGTTATTGTTGTGTTTGATCCACCCATTGTAGTGCTGCTTGCCGGAATTTTTATAGGGTTGGCCAGTGGCAAGGCTTTTGAGGCCACCCTGAAACAAAGTGTGCAGGAGTGGAACCGTAGTCGCTCAACGCGTATTCTCAGTCAGCTTCGCGGTTCCAGCTACAGGTACCTTACTTAGGTATTTGTTTAGGAATTTGGTTATTTTTGAGCGCAGGGCTATGGACCTATGGCTTTCCTGCACGGCTGAGCATAGCGATCGCCCTTGGGCTGACGGTTGCCACGGCCATTTTAGTGTGGTACCAACTGGGCAAGCTGCTGACCATTTTGGGTACGGGTGGCTCCCAAGCCCTTGACCTTGATGCCCTTGACGCGAAAAAGTAGGTCGTGCCACTCGATCCAAGGAGGCGGTGTGGATTTAGCCACCCAAGTTAACCAATTAATTGCCAACGCCCCAGACGACCCGGCAACAATTGCGGCGGTACAGGCGATCGCCCCTATCCTCCTAGAGGAAGCCCAACGCTACCAGCAGACCATGTACTATGTGCTGCAAACCGAGGATGGCCAGTGGCAGATTATTACCCTTGAAGAGCGCCATCCCCCCTACCACCAAAAGGTGGTCATTCACGCCTACGGTAGTGCTGAGATGGCAAATGCCCATAGTGAGGGCGATCGCCAACTCGTTGTTGTCGAAATGCCCATTATTCCACTGCTGTTCCAACTCTTAGCTGCCGACCCCGTAGATAGCCTGATTGTGTTAGAGCCTCCCAATGGCGAGCAGGGTTGGGAAGTCAGTCGTGAGTCACTGCTAGCTCAAGTTCGCAGCACGTTGAGCCTTCCCCCTAACATAGCCTGATGGAATTAGAGACCTAGCAACTTGCTTTGAGGCCACTACTTCAGTTCAACATCAACGCAGACCCTGTAATTTCGTTGTTGAGATCGCTACGAATGAGAAGACGATTCTGGTGACCAAGGGAGCCAGTCTTCATCTAGGGCTTGCTCCAACGAAAATTCTGGCTCATCAGGAACTTCTTGGGACTCCAGTTGGCTTGCTTTCAGAAAAAGCTTTCTAGCATTGCCATAGGCAGATAAAAACTGGTCATTGAGGTAATTTTTGAGGCTGGGACTATCTTCGAGAATGGCTTGAATCTGCAAACGAAAATTAGTAATCTCTAGATCCCACCCTCTAAAACACATCTCTCGCTCGGATTTCCAATACCGGAGCTTTAGAAAATGCTCACATAATCGCATCAGGTAGCTGGAAATGGCTCGTTTATCACTTCTCCCCAAGCTCTCAATCTCCTCAATTAAATTTTCCAGATCAAGACTGCTAAAATCCTGTGCTTTCAATTGAGCAACCGTTTCATCCAACCAACGTTGATAATCTTCATCGTATAGTGACGTGAGTTTAGTTTTAACTTGAGGTTCCATAGTGCCTCACCTCCATCAGTTGCTTCATTGTATTGATTGCCAATATCACACGCCTCGAAAAATCTGCACCTACATCAAACAGCGGGTCGATATAAATCAAATCTACCTTGCCCTGACACTCTTGGATCGGCATCGCAGACCCCACAATATCCATCTCGTGGACACCATCCTTGCCCCGCGCGCATTGGACAGTTGGGCATGTGAGTTGAGACATGATTAAGGCAAAAGGTTGTAGTAAAACCTTTATTTGTTGTTGAGATCGCTACGAACGAGAAGACGATTCTGGCGGCCAAGGGAGCCAGTCTTCATCTAGGGCTTGCTCCAATGAAAATACCGGCTCTTCAGGAATCAAGTAGGCATTCAACTCACTTGCATTGAGAAAAAGCTTTCTACCATTTTTATATTGTTTACGGAAAACATCCTGTAAAAACGACTTCAAGCTAGGACTGACTTCCAACTCCTCCTGAATTTGCAATCTGAAGTTGATGACCTCACGTTTCCAACCTCGCAAGCACATCTCTCGTTCAGATTCCCAATACTTAATTTTGAGGAGATGCTCACATAAGCACATGAGATAGCTTGAAATTGCATGTTTCTCACTTCTGCCCAAGCTCTCAATCTCCTCAATTAAATTTTCCAAGTCAAGATCACTAAAGTTGCGCGCTTTCAATTGAGCAACCGTTTGATCTAACCAACGTTGGTAATCTTCATCGTATAGTGACGTGGGTTTAGCCTTAACTTGAGGTTCCATACCTGAGTGCCTCCATTCAGATCTGTATTGTATTGAGAAAAATCACTACACGCAGCGTAAAACCCGTGCCCCTATCAGACAGCGGCTCAATACCAATCAGATTCACCTTGACCGTCAACGATCGCATCAGCCCTCACTCCAACTGCTCTGTTACGGCTAGAGGCTCACTAAATGCGGCCACTACAAACGGCAATATCGCTTTGGTGCTGGCAACAGAATGGCTCAAGCTTCAGCGAAAAAGAATGGTACCATGGGCTATCGCTACAACTTATCTCGCGCTTCAATCTATAGATACTTCCATCATAGATTGCCAGTAAACTTCCCCTGACTGAAGTCAGGGGCTTTCAGTAGCCCTGAGCCTGTTATGTTCTGCAAGAGAACAAGACAAGCCCGAACCTCTAGGCTGGTTTACAACAGCCCCCAAAAGCGCAATTACGCTAGCACCATTGAAATCTGCGTCTCCTGTCCAGCCACAATGCCCGCACTTAAACTGCTTCCCAGTGCGATAGGACTGCTTTGGGTCGGGGTAAATATGCAGGCATCTGTGGCAAGTTTGACTACTGTAGCGAGGATTAACTAGCACTATTCCCACACCTGCTTTGAGTGCCTTGTAGCTAATGAAGCTACGCAGTTGGTAAAACGCCCAACTGTTGGCACGCCTACGCTCTGTTTTAGAACGAGGTACTTGATTAGTGCGCTCCCGTATCCCTGTCAGGTCTTCCAAAGCAATAACACTGCCCGTTGCTTTTGCCCTTGCCACAATGGTCTTAGAAATGCAGTGGTTTACCCATGCCTGAAAGCGTCTCTCCCTGCCAGATAGCCGTTTCACCAGTTCCCGACATCTACGCCTAGAACTGCGTGTGCCTTTACTGGCTTTCTGCTGGAGTACCGCCCTCAGTTTGGAGTAGTGGTCTCGTACCTTAGTTAACTGCTGTCCATGCCAGTTGTCTCCTTCCGATGTATGTGCAATGTCTGTCCTACCGAAGTCAACGCCCAAAACCCCATGTCCAGTCTGAGGTTCTGGCACTTCTTCCTTTACTTGGATGTGGATATAAAACTTACCATCTTTGCGTTTGCAGAGAGTGGCAGAAGTAGGCTTCTTGCCCTTGAGTTTTTCTATCTGGTAGTTACCCACCACTAAGGGAATGCGTTCCCGTCCGTTTAGGGTGGAGAGGCTAACGCATTGTTCTTTCGCTCTGTAGTCAAACAGGCGAGCATCATAATCCACAGAAGTAGCCCTGAATCCCTTAACCTTTCCCACCTTGCGGTTAGCGGCAACTCTGGCACAAGCCCTGACAGCCAAGTTAGCGGTTAAGCCGAATTGCTGTCGTACTGCTCTGTAAACTTCTTTCTGAATACGGTTCTTGTTAGTAATGCTGGGGCAAATGGTACTGTTGATGTATCTGCAAGCCTCAGCGAAGCCCTGCAGAACTTGGTCTAGCTTGACAATTTGCTCTGCAGTGGGATTTAGTTGACAGACAATGGTCAGTATTTGCTGTGGCATGAGTTCATTTTATGCGCCTAAATGGTAATATGGCAACTGAAGTTGCTAAAGAGGCTTTCCTCCCCGCACTGAAGTACGGGGCTTCCAGCCCTACCCGATGTGAAGGGTTCTTGTTGGTTTTACTAAGGTGCAATCTTTCAGGAGAGGGGCTTGAAACCGCCGCTATCGGTTGCTGTTTTTATCTGCTTGGAATGGCAGCCCAATGCTGGGGGGCACGTCAAATGCTGGGAACGCTTTGCTGAAGCCGCCACCCAGTATCCAGAACGTGTTGATCTGACGATTTACTTTTTGGGGGCAACGGCACAAACCATTGACCTAGCTGCCAATGTACGTTACCGCTTGCTGCGACCCCAATTCAGCACGCAGCGCCTTGAAATCTTGCGCCAAGGGGCAGGACTGACAGATGTCGCACCGTTTCATTGGGAGCTATGGCGGCATCTAGCTGAGCACGATGTCTTTCACCTCACCGATACCTTTAGCTTTGCGCAAACGGTACGCCGTTTTTGCCAGCAGCAGCGCCGCCCCCTACTGAGTTCAATCCATACCAATTTACCGTTACTAACGCGCATCTATTCCCGGGAAATTATCCTGCGTATGAGTGGCCGTAGCTGGGGCAGCAAGCTATGGCAATGGCTATGGCTGGAGCAACTGAAGGTTGACCAGTGGTTTAGTCGGCGAGCCGAGCGAAAGCTCGCGGGATTTATGCGTGCTAGCGATCGCATTCTTGTTTCGCGGCAGCAGGATTATGAGTGGCTGATGAGTTTTTTACCCAAGGAACGGGTGTATTGGTTTCGCCGGGGCATCGATCGCGATCGCTTTCATCCGCGTTGGCGTCAACCGCAGTGGCTACGGGAAGAATATCACCTCCCTGATGTTCCCATCCTACTGTTTGTGGGGCGGGTAGATGCCAGTAAAAACGTCTTGCTGATGGCAGCAGCGGCAATGGAGTTAGCTAGGCAGGGCTATGATTTCCACGTGTTAGTGGTGGGGGAAGGAGCACAGGACAGGGAGGTCAAGGCGTGCTTAGGAAATCGGGTGACCCTGACGGGCAAAGTACCCCAAGAGAAACTAGGGGCGATCTACGCCAGCAGCGATGTGTTTGTGTTTCCTTCAGAGTCGGAAACAGGTCCCAATGTGGTGGTTGAGGCGCGAGCAGCGGGGCTACCGGTTGTGATTTCAGGGTTTGATGGGGGGCGCAAGTACGTGGATGCATCGGGAGTCGATGGTATGGTTGTTTTCAGCCGTGATCCGCAGGTGTGGGCGGCAGCCATTGCACCCTTGCTCACCGATCCTAGCTATCGCGAGCGGATGGGCACAGCGGCTCACGCGATAACTCAGCGCACTTGCCCCTCGTGGCAAGAGGCGTTTGAAGCGGATATTCTTAGCCATTGGGAAGCGATCGCGCCCCCTCAACAGGTCGGTTGAGGCCACAGCGTTTTATCTGCAAGGAGTGCCTCCAGAATTAAGGCCATATGAGTCCAGTGGGTACCGCCTTGGCAAAAGACAATGTAGGGGAGCGCAGTGGGCCATCAGCAGAGAGTTCTGCCGTGCTGCCATCAATAAAGGTGCCCCCCGCCATCACTAGCTCATCGGCATAGCCGGGCATGGGCGCGGGCACTGGGTCAAGGTAGGAACCAATGGGGGAGTAGCGCTGCAACGTGCGGCAAAAGGCAATTAGTTTATCGGGACTGCCCAAAGCAATTGCTTGGATGACATCGCGGCGCGGGGCAAGCGCCGGTGGATTGACTGCATAGCCCAATTGATCAAAGACATACCCTAGCAGGTAGCTACACTTGAGGGCTTCGCCCACCATCTGCGGTGCTAAAAATAGACCTTGGAACAGGAGTCGGTGTTGGTCAAAGGTGGCTCCCCCCTCGTGGCCAATGCCGGGGGCTGTGAGCCGATAACTTGCTTGTTCGATGAGGGCGGCGTTGCCTACGAGATAACCGCCCGCTGGGGCAATGGTACCGCCGGGGTTTTTAATGAGGGAACCAGCCATTAAGTCCGCCCCTACGTGGGTGGGTTCTTGGGTCTCGACAAATTCGCCGTAGCAGTTATCGACAAAGCAAATCACAGCAGGATTTTGTGCCTTGACCAGTTGAATCATCTTGGCCATCTGATCAAGGCTGAGGCTGGGTCGCCACGTATAACCACAGGAGCGTTGAATCAGCACCATCCGCGTCTGTGGCTCTACACAGGTGGCGATCGCCCCCCAGTTCGGCTCCCCGTTTCCGTCTAAGGGAATTTCGCGATAGTGGATGCCGAAGTCCTTGAGGGAGCCTTGCCCGTGTCCCCGCAGACCAATGACCTCTTCGAGGGTGTCGTAGGGAGCGCCTGTGAGGGCAACCAGTTCATCCCCCGGACGCAGCAGCCCCAACAGAGCGGTGGCGATCGCGTGGGTTCCGGACACAAACTGCACCCGTACCAAGGCGGCTTCTGCCCCCATCACCTCAGCAAACACCCGATCGAGGGTCTCGCGCCCAAGATCACCGTGGCCGTAGCCAGTCATGCTGCTAAAGTGGTGTACCCCTACCCGTTGATTGCGAAATGAGCGTAAAACCCGATCTAAATTTTGCTTGACGCGGCTATCAATCTCGGAAAAAATAGGAGACAGGGTTTGCTCCGCTGCCGCAAGGATGCTAGTTCTCACAGTGAGGATACCACTCTCCTGAATTGAATGTCTGGCACTCGCCTGTCCTTCAGGCGATCGGGGCTTCAAGCAAGCCCATCCGCTATTATCCCTGAAATAGACCCCGGAAACGGGGTGTCTCTATAACAGGGCTTGTTATCACTGAAAAAAGAGATTTGTATGACATCTGTTTCCGTTGTGCCCACACCCCCTTCACGTCTTAATTGGGGGGTGATTCTATTTATGGTTGTTGTCCATGTGGGTGCGTTACTGGCCGTTGTGCCGAAGTTTTTTTCCGTTGAGGCAGTGATTTTGTGTGCTGTCCTTTACTGGGTGTCCGGCGGTTTAGGCATTACCCTTGGCTGGCATCGGTTAGTGACTCACCGCAGTTTCCAGTGCCCGAAATGGCTAGAATATTTCTTCGTGTTTTGCGGCAGCTTAGCCTGTGAGGGTGGTGTGATTGAGTGGGTCGGGCTGCACCGCAATCATCACCTGCACTCCGATCAAGAACAGGATCAGCATAATTCTCAACGGGGCTTTTGGTGGTCGCACATGGGGTGGATGCTGGTGACCATACCCGCTAAAGCTGAGGTGGAACGCCTCACGAAGGATATTAACGGCGATCCTATCTATCGCTTTCTCAATCAGTACTTTGTGCCGCTGCAAGTGGTCTTAGCGGTGTTGCTATACCTTTGGGGGGGCTTACCCTTTGTGGTGTGGGGAGTTTTTGTGCGCTTGGTGTTGGTATATCACCTAACATGGTTTGTCAATAGTGCAACCCATAAATTTGGCTACCGTACCTTTGACTCTGGCGATCGCTCCACGAACTGCTGGTGGGTTGCCCTGCTCACCTTTGGCGAAGGCTGGCACAATAACCACCACACCTATCCTCACTCGGCTCGCCACGGTCTGCAATGGTGGGAATTTGACATTACTTGGATCACCATTCGTGCTCTCCAAGCGGTGGGGTTAGCCAAAAAGATCCGGCTAGTGGAGAGTACCTCTCGCTAAGGCGACATCGGCGGTTGTTGGCTCATGATCTGCCGCCATGTGGCAATGAGTTCAGCAGCCTCAGGATAGAGGGGATGGCCTTGGGGAATGAGTTCTGCGGTGGCGATCGCCTCAGCGGTATCGCGCCCCACCCAGTAGCGTGCCTGCTCTAGAATATTGTGCCCCCACTCTAGACGTAGCTGATTAGCTTCGGGGAAAATCGTGGCCTCGGGGGAAATCTCTTGGAGAATGGCGATCGCCGCAGCAAAATCCGTCGGTCGCCCACCCCGGGCACGATTTTGGGCTTGACTGAGCCGCAGGGTATCCACATCAGGGATCCAAGCCTCAGTGGTTGTAGGTGTTGCCGGAAACAGTTCAGCGATGCGGTTTTGAGCCGTCTCGTACAGGGCGCGATTCGGGCGAATTTGCTCTAGAAGTTGCCGCGCTTGCAGTAACCCTTCAGGTGTTCCGAGGCGGGCAAACGCATTCGCACGATCCAACAGTGGCTGATCTTCAGCAACTTCCACTTGCCGCTGCCAAATCCGCTGCTGGGTACGGATTTGCTCTTGGCGGTAGGGACTGGCCTCCGTGAGGGGCATCATCAACATGGCAATCGCTTGGCGGAGGTGGCCAATGTCGCCACTGCGGGCAATGGCCTGCGCCTCTGCTAGGGTTTGCAATACCTTCAGATCCGTTTGCCATCGACGAATTGCCCGCTGAGCATCAAAGTAAAGAGGACGCTGGGCACTAATGGTGCGCGCTTGGGCGATCGCACTGCCGATGTCTGCCCCCATCCCTGCCTGGGCTAATTCCTCGGCCATCGCTAGCTTCACCACATCTTGGGCTGCCCTGACACTGCTAACATCATTGGGAACGAGCCGGGCGATGCGCCGCGCCTCTGCCGCTTCGTAGCGCTCAAGAGCAGCCATGGCTTCTTGGAGCAAGCGTTCCCCCAGTTCATTGATGAGTCGCCGCGCCCCAGGATATACATCGCTGCTGCTAGGAATGCGACGGACAATGGTAATGGCAGCCGCAAGGTTATCGGCACCACCTCGCGCCATCAAGGCTCGCGCCTCATCCAGTTGCCGATCCTCTTTTTGAGCACGAATAATCCGCTGGTTAAAGGCACCAAACTGCTCCTGTGACCAATAGCGACACTCGACAAACTGGAGTTGTAGAGAAATCTCAAACGCCTCGCGCCACTCAAGGTTTTTCAGGGCAGTTTCGGCACGGCGGTAGATCCCTTCCCCCTCTTGCCAAATCTCTTGCCAACGGGCTATTTGCGCCTCAACTTTGCCATAGGCATGGACATGGCGGGGAATACGGCGGGCAAAGGTAATGGCTCGACTGAGTTGCCCCTCATGAAAGGCAGCATTCGCTAGCGCCAACACCTGATCCGACCACACTTCGAGGCGGCGGTTAACTTCGGGGGCAAGGGGATGATCTCGCGGCAAGTTGTCAATTAAGTCAATGGCGTAGAGTAAATCCTCTAAGCGTTGCTGCTCCGCTGCTGCTTGGGCACAGTACAACCGAAAGGCAGCTGAGGCAAAAGGCCAAAACACAAATTGGCAGTTCCCCGCTGTGTTGGGTTGCCGCAAGAGCAGCCATAGGGAAACGCTAGAAATTCCAAGGGACGCACACAGAGACAAGATAGCGCCAACCTGCCAATGGTGTAGCCCTAACCGTTGTAACAAAGAGTTAAGGCGCGATCGCTTCCCCAGAATGACGGGGAGCCAATCGAATCCTAGCGATCGCCAACTCAGTCGCTTTTGAATGGTCACTGCCACACCTTCTCAAATTGCTATGATGCCGATTGGTCAGTTTTGCCCAGTTCTTCTACTCACTCTTGTACGCAATTATGTTCCTGTCAACCAACCAAGCGTTGCTGAATAGGAGTATGACTTTCAGGTTTGAGTCTTTTGCCGCCCTCACCCTAGCCCTCTCCCAACGGAGAGGGAACAAGACTCTTAGCGCCCTTCTCCTTGGGGAGAAGGGTTGGGGATGAGGGCAATTCATAGTCACATTCAGCAACACCCTATAGACCGATGGAGAATTGCGCAACAACAGCGGACTATCAACGCGGCCAACGTTGCCGCAGTTCTGCCACAACGCGATCCAAGGCAACGGCATGGGAGGCCTTAAACAGCACGCGATCGCCCCGTTGCAAATGGGTCAATAAATACTCCACTAAGCCCCCATGGCTAGCAAATTGCTGGCTTGGCACCGTTGCTGCTCCTTGGGCAAGGGCTTTCCCTTCAGCGCCCTCATCTAAAATCAATAACCCATCGAGCCCCAACTGGGCGACCGTTGCCCCCACCTGTTGATGAAAGGGAAGCGAGAAGTCCCCTAGCTCTCGCATCGCACCCAGCACCGCCAAATGCCGCTGTCCGGGCAGGCTACGCAGGAGCTGGAGTGCCGCCACCATGGATTCGAGGCCAGCATTGTAGGTTTCATCCAGTAAAAGAATATCTGGTTCTAGCCGATACCGGCCACCTCGCCCCGCGGGCAAGTGTAGCTCTAGCTGCGGTGGCAACGCTTGAGGATTCAGCCCCAGCGCCCTGAGAACCGTTAAGGCTGCCAAAAAGTTGAGGGCATGGTGAGCACCGGCAAGGGGAACTGTGTAGGCGTGATCCCCTATCTGGAGGGTATGGGGCGGCAAATAGACCCCGCGGTGCTGACCGGCGGTTAAACCGTAGGTGAGGGTTGTTCCTGACCAGACGCGACTGGCTGTTTCTAATAGGAGAGGAGTATCGGCATTCAGTATCGCGGTGCTGGTGGCGGGCATTTCGGCCAGGAGTTCGCACTTGGCCGCAGCAATGGCTTCCCGGGATCCAAGGCGGCCAATGTGGGCTGTGCCAACGTTCGTAATCACCGCTACATCGGGCTGGGCAATTTGGCTGAGGAGGGCAATCTCCCCGGGCGATCGCATCCCCATTTCAATCACTGCAAAGTCATGCGCAGGTTCTAATTGCAGGAGGGTTTTGGGAACGCCAATCTCATTGTTGAAGTTGGCCTCAGTTTTAAGAACCCTGCCGTAGTGACGGAGGACGGCCGCAATCATTTCCTTAGTGGTGGTTTTACCCACGGAGCCAGTAATGGCAATAATGGCTGCGCGGCACTGCTTGCGCCACCACTGCCCTAAGCGTTGGTACGCAGCAAGGGTATTGGCCACCTGCAATTGGGGAAGCTGACTAACGACAGGTTCCTCCACAATCAGGGCAGTTGCCCCTGCTGTTGCCGCCTGCGCCACAAACTGATGCCCATCAAAGGTATCTCCCCGCAGTGCCACAAAGACATTGCCAGCAGCCACGTGGCGCGAATCTGTACTAATGCCGGTCACGGGTTGCTCTGGCCAGTCCCCCGTTTGACCAAGAGCTTGGGCGATCGCCGCCAGCGTTGTCTTCACAGCCTTGCTCCGGTTAAATGGGAGCAGCGCAGATAGGGCTGGAGCACCTCGGGCACAGCCACAGAGCCATCGGGTTGCTGGTAATTTTCTAAAATCGCAGCCATGGTACGCCCGACCGCCAGTCCGGAGCCGTTCAGGGTATGCACAAACTGGGTTCCCTTTTGTTTTGCCCCCTTAAAGCGAATTTTGCCGCGCCGTGCCTGAAAATCGCCAAAGTTCGAGCAACTGGAAATTTCCCGATAGCAGTTGGCCGCAGGCAGCCACACCTCCAAGTCGTAGCATTTCATGGCCGCAAACCCTAAGTCCCCCGTACATAACTCTATAACCCGATAGGGCAGCTTAAGGGCTTGGAGAATAAACTCGGCATCGGCCACTAATTGCTCGTGCTCTGCTGCGGAGGTCTCAGGGTGGACAAACTTCACTAACTCCACCTTGTCAAACTGGTGCAGGCGGATCAGCCCCCGGGTATCCTTACCGTAGCTGCCAGCTTCGCGGCGAAAACAGGGGGTATAGGCACAGTGGTAGATGGGCAACTGCTCAGCTGACAAAATTTCATCGCGGTAAAAATTGGTGACGGGAACCTCGGCGGTGGGAATGAGCCACAGATCATCCTCAGCACAGCGAAAGCTTTCTTCGGCAAACTTGGGGAGCTGCCCCGTTGCCGTTAGGGAGGCAGTATTCACCAAAAAAGGCGGCAGAATTTCGACGTAGCCCCGAGCGGTATGGGTATCCAGCATAAACTGAATGAGGGCGCGCTCGAGCGCTGCCCCCATCCCCACGAGGGTAACAAAGCGGCTTTGTGCCACCTTGACCGATCGCTCCACCTCTAGCAGCCCCAGTTGAGTGGCAACCTCCCAATGGGGTTGACAGGGATGGCTTGGTTTGAATTCATCGCCCCAGCAACGGACTTCAACATTATCTCTTTCATCGCGGCCAAGGGGGGTGGTGTCACTAGGCAGGTTGGGAATGGTTAGAAGCAGTGCCTCTAGCTGCTCCTTGAGATCACGCTCTCGGGGTTCAAGATCGGCTAATTTTTTTTTCAGGTCGTTTGCCTCTGCTTTCAGGGCTTGAATCTCTGGATCGCGCGGATCGGCTCCTGCCTTGATTTTTTTGCCGACAAGGGCACCAATTTCGTTGCTGCGTGCCTGTAGTTGGGAGCGCTGTTGCTCGAGTTGGCGTTGCTGCTCATCCAATTTAAGAATCGTTTCAAGATCGTAATCACCTTGCCGCCGTCGTAGGCGATCGCCCACCGCTTGGGGAGTCTCACGAAGCTGTTTGAGATCAATCACAGGCCGTCAATAAACGATAGACCGCATTCATCCTACCCTAGACCTGCGCTTGGCTCAACGACTAGGACGATCCCCATAGTTGCAGCGAGCCTTAAGGAAGAAGATGGCACAATAACCACCTAGACCTCCGAGGTGCTCTCGCCACAGCGAAGCTTGGCGGTCAGGGAGGGAGGAGCGCTGTCGAGCTTCGCTCCGCCAAAGGCGTATAAGTGCGGCTCGATACCCCCGAAATCAGTAATACTCTTGGCCATTCTAGACAATCTTCACAGTGGTGGTAAAGTACCAACCATGAAACAAGTCCTGACACTCGTTGTAAAGCTTCAACCTAGGCCTGAGTAAGCGTCCAAACTGGCGGCAACTCTTCAGGCGTCTGCTGATGCGTGCAACTATGTCAATGACAACACCCATCCCAAACTCACCAACAAAATCGCTCTTCAGTCCTTGACCGACTAGACCATCAAAGAGACATTCTCCTTGGTGGCCAACATGGCGCTCAGGGCGTGCGCTCGTGTGGCGGTAAGACTGCCAAACTCAAAGGCAAGCCTGTTAAACGGTTTGCACCAACCAGTATGGACTGTAACAACGATCTGTTTACCTTCAACGATAAGGAGTGGCAGGTTAGCCTTGCAACAGTTCAAGGCACAGAGAAGGTGAAGTTGAATGCAGGCCATTACCAAAGAGGCACACTCAAAGGGCGTCAGCCAACCTCGGCTCAGCTTTGCAAGCATCGAGACGACAACGTCTATCTGCACATCCAACTGAAGACTGAAGCACCAGAGTCAGACCAATCAAGTATGGAGCAAACCTGATCAATTGACACTCCCACCACCTAAAGGTGGGGGATTCTTACGCAGTCCATAAACGGACTCATAAAGGCGCTGTCAAGACGCCCCTACACAGTTCCTTGAAGCAAAGCCCCAAAGTTCTGCTTACTTGCAACAACTGTCGCCGATTGGGTTTTTCACCAAGGATGGCGATTAAGTGTAGTTTAACATAGAGCAACTAAAGTTGCTAGGTAGCTTTTCCTCCCCGTACTAAAATACGGGGCTACCAAGCTATCCTTCTGTGTTTGGGGCTGTCTGTAAACCAGCCTAGAGGATCCGAGATATTGTCTTGCTCTTTGAGTGAGCATATCTTGAGGGCTACTGAAAGCTCCCATCTACAGCGCGTTAGCGCTTAGCGGGAGTCGTTTACTTCTGTGTTAGCTGTTGTGCCTAGTACGTTTCAGTGGCCAGTGTATTCGGAAAGGCACTCACGTGAATCACCCGCTCTTTAGCAACAAGGGCACTGCCAACTACTGTGGGGCTACTGAGACGGATATCCAGTCCTTCGGCCAAGGCTGGGAAGGTTTCTGCATCCGCTTGAGACAGGTTCTGAAGAAAGTCTGTCACGGCTTGGGGGGCAAGGGGAGTTGGGTCAGGGACACCCCGCACCTCAAGGGCATAGCTGGGGAGAAGTTTAGGCAACAATTGCGCAAACGTACTGGGGAAGTCAAACAACTCTAGACCCCAAATCTGTCCATTGAGTGCGAAAATAGCCCCCACTTGGTTCGTAATGGCCTGAAAAGCCGCTGTATAGTCTGCTAGCTTAGGCAACTCTTGAGCGTATAGATCCGCCATGGCAGAGGTTGGGGAGTCGCATTCAAGAACTTCAAGATGCTCATCTACCTCTGCCCAGATTTGGTGCTGATCAGCATACGGTCGTCCCTGTTGTTTCAACGCACGAGTGACTTGCTGAATTTTCTTGGCACGGCCGCTGGCGTGGTAGGTATGCTTCGCCGTCTTGAAGGTGCGAGAGCGATAACGCCAACGACCTCGCTCAACACAACTGACGGGGATGTTTAAGTTCGTATGTGCTGGCACTAGCAACGTCAGGTTGAAGATGCGATTTTGCTTTGCTCCTTCCACTTCCTCGCCATCAAGCAACAGAACCGACCGATCGCTAGTGTTGCTACACAATAGCTCAGGCACAGCACCCGCTTCAGAAACTTCAGTGATCGTCACCCAGTTATGAGCCATGGCTTCGTCTAACGTCCAATAGTCAGCAGACCCTGTGACTGATCGCACCAAGGGAATGACCGTCAATGCACCAAAGATTTGGGCGGTGCTCAATTCAATATTTTTCAGTAGCTGTTGCAGTGTTTCCATGTTTAGTGTCTCTACGACTTCAAACGGTTATCCATAGCAAAATCAGTTCCTATACAGCAGACTCTGCAAATGTCGATGCTTACAAAAATCATAAATACCCGATTATTTTAGTCGGGTATATTTGACAGGGCGATCGCCCCCTGTTAGGATGGTCAGCAACTTGTCTAAGGCCGTCTGAACCCATGACCGCAACCCTGACTTCCGCAACCAGCGATACCTACTTCACCCATCTCCAGTGCAAAGAGTGTGGAGCGGAGTATGAAGCCCAAGCCATCCACGTCTGCGAGTACTGCTTTGGCCCTCTTGAAGTCAAGTACGATCTCAGCCAGTTGTCTGAAGCCGTCAGTCGCAGCACCATTGAAGCCGGGCCACCGTCCATCTGGCGGTACCGCCCCTTTTTACCCGTTACGTCCACAGAGCCGATTGACTTAGGCACTGGCATGACCCCATTGGTCAAAGCAAGTCGCTTGGCACGACGGCTGGGGCTAAAGCATCTCTACATTAAAAATGATGCAGTGAATATGCCCACCCTCAGCTTTAAGGATCGGGTGGTATCCGTGGCATTAACGCGGGCACGGGAGCTAGGGTTTACGACGGTGTCCTGTGCCAGCACTGGTAACTTGGCCAACTCCACAGCGGCGATCGCCGCCCATGCGGGGTTAGACTGCTGCGTCTTTATTCCCGCTGACTTAGAATCGGGCAAGGTCTTGGGGACACTGATTTATGCACCCACGCTGATGGCAGTCCAAGGCAATTACGATCAGGTGAACCGATTGTGTTCCGAAGTAGCCAATACCCACGGTTGGGGCTTTGTCAACATCAACTTGCGTCCCTACTATTCCGAAGGCTCAAAAACCCTAGGGTATGAGGTCATTGAGCAATTGGGCTGGCAGTTGCCCGATCACATTGTCGCACCCCTAGCCTCCGGGTCGCTATTTACAAAAATTTATAAGGGCTTCCGGGAATTTGTCGACGTGGGGTTAGTGGCTGATAAACCGGTGCGCTGTAGTGGTGCGCAGGCGGCGGGCTGCTCCCCCATTGCCCAAGCCTATGCCGAGGGTCGAGATTTTGTCTCACCGGTGAAACCCAACACGATTGCTAAATCTATTGCCATTGGTAACCCTGCCGATGGCGTTTATGCCCTTGATATTGCCCGCAAAACCAACGGAGCTATTGAGTCCGCCAACGATGACGAAATCGTGGCGGGAATTAAGCTCTTGGCAGAAACTGAAGGCATCTTCACCGAAACCGCTGGGGGCACCACAATTGCCGTCCTGCAGAAATTAGTGGCAGCAGGGAAAATCGACCCTGAGGAAGTCACCGTCGTCTATATCACCGGTAATGGTCTAAAAACTCAGGAAGCAGTGCAAGACTATGTTGGCGAACCCCTGACCATTGAACCGAAGTTGAGTAGTTTCGAGCGGGCGCTGGAGCGAGCGCGCACCCTTGAGCGACTCGACTGGCAACCTGTGCTGGTTTAGATATTTTCGTCGTCTTTTGTTCTATTAACATTCCATTCACACTAGAGACCTATAGAGACCTATGGCTGTTACCGTTTTAATTCCTACCGCCTTGCAAAAACTTACCCGCGATCAGGCAACCCTTGAGTGCCATGCCCAGTCCATTGCTGATCTACTCGAAAAACTCGAGCAGGACTGCCCAGGCATCAAAGGACGTCTGTGTGACGACAGCGGTCAACTACGGCGATTTGTCAATTTTTATGTAAATAATGAGGATATTCGCTTCCTCAATGGCATTGAAACTCCCCTCAGGGATGGTGATGAAGTGAGTATCATCCCAGCGATCGCTGGCGGTTAAGATATCACTAGATGAATGCTCCTCCTTGGCTGTTGCACCTATCTGCCTAGCGGGGATGACCCGTGCTACTGAGGTGTCCGAGGGACAGTGCTCCGCTAGGTGCCGGTGATCCCCAAAGAACGGGAGGCTAACGAGTCCATGGGATGAGTGCTGTTCTACTTGTCAATCCCTAGGCTCACCTGAATGCTTGCGATCACTTTAAGGGTTTGTCCACAATTACAACCGTCTAAGAACTAGCAAATAGTTTATATACTACATTAATAAAAGATACGTTCCAACATAATTTTTTGACTGACTGTAGAGGTCATGTTGCTCACCAATACGAATACTCCGGCGGCGCTAGCTGCTTCCTTAAGCTCAGTTCCTCAAAGTCAGCAAAAGATTTCTATTGCGCATACACGAACCTGTTCTTGTCCAGCAAATCATATCAACTGTCTCAGTGCCAAGGAATGGATTAAGTGTCAGCTTGGTGTCTGGCAGTTTACTTATGAAGGCAGAGATATTCGTGATAAAAATTTACATCCAGCAACCTTTCCTATTGCTCTTGCTAAGCGCGTGATCAGCCTGTTTAGCCATGAAGGTGAACTTGTGCTCGACCCGTTTGTTGGCAGTGGTACCACTCTTGTTGCTGCTCAGGATCTAAATCGCAATGCTGTTGGGTTTGATCTGAATGCAACATATATTCAGTTATGCCAAGAACGCCTAGCTGCTAATAATTTATTCAATCAAGCCCAACAACTAGCCTTGCAAGATGATGCTAGAAATATCCCTAACTACTTTGAGCCTGAAATGATTAGCTTGATTTGGACATCTCCCCCCTACGCTAACCTACTGAATCGTAGGCGCACGAACAAGTCTAGGAGAAACCGTCGCAATGAACAATTTGGCAAGATCGAGCAGTACTCACAGGATACGCGGGACTTAGGAACAATGCCTCTGGCAGAATATACTACAGCCATGGGTGATATTTTTGAGTCACTTCTGCCACTGTTGAAGCCGAAAGCTCACTGTGTGATCAATGTTCCTGATATGTGGTGGGAAGATCAGCGTATTACCATTCATGTAGCCCTGATTGAAGAGTTAAGAAAGCGAGGCTATGAACTCAGAAATACGATTATCTGGGATAGAACCAACATTGTTAATAAAGTTGGTATATTTGGCTGGCCTAGTAATTACATTACAATGGGAACCACTTTTGAGTATCTATTAGATTTTTGGAGACCACCTCAGTGAGACTGTATACCAAAACTGAGTTAGTTGACCTTATTCGTCAGGTTGCAGCTCAGGGGTGGCATCGCAGTGTTAAAAAAACGAAAAATAGTCGTAATGATGGTGCCGTAGGAAATACTCTAGAAGCCTTACTAGGGCTTCGGGAAAATAATCTACCTATTCCAAATATGCAGGAATGGGAACTGAAGGGGCAACGACATCACACATCATCATTAGTAACCCTCAAACATATTGAGCCATCACCACGAGGTGCAAAAATAGTTTCTAACATTTTATTGCCCTATTATGGATGGGAGCATAAACAAGCAGGAAGCAAGTATCCAGCTACAGAAAAAAGTTTTCGCTCGACAACGAAAGCAACAGAATTTACTAATCGGGGTTTTAGATTAATTATGGATCGAGAAAAAGGAAAATTAAGATTTGTTTTTGATCCTTCTCAAGCTGATAAATCAGACACAAAAATTCGTGATTGGATAAAATCAATAGAAAGTAAAATTGGCTTGCAAGGAATCAATCCTGAGCCATACTGGGGTCTAGATGATTTGAAGTATGAAATAGGGGCTAAAATCAAAAATTGTTTTTATGTTATTGCAGATAGTAAAACCGAAGATGGTCATGAATTTTTTAAGTATGTAAGGTTGTTAATTCTCTCTAGATTTTCATTTGATAACTTTTTGAAATGTATTGAAAATGGAACAGTGCTTGTAGATTTTGATGCCCGAACAGGTCACAATCATGGGACTAAGTTTAGGATTCGACAAAATCAATGGCACACTCTCTACAACTCTGTTGAAGACATCAAGCTAGTAAGCCACTAATGACAAGCAGGGCTTTATTTATTATAGAATGCTTTTCGGTTGAACTGTTTTAGTTTCGATGCTATTCAACAAATGGACGAGCGATCGCCCCACAGCTTCTGCAAGATTAACCGGAACGGCATTCCCAATTTGTCGATACTGGCTCGACAAGGAACCACAGAACTCCCAGAAATCTGGAAATGTTTGGATACGGGCATATTCCCGGATCGTTAGGGGGCGGGTTTCGTCAGGATGGCACCGCTCAGTTTGTTTTTGAGGAACACAGTAGAACAGGGCATTGAGAACCTGTATATTTTTTGCCTAATTTATCTTTATATTGACAGACTAATACACCTTGATTTTCCCACTTTTGCACTGTTGCCTTGGTTACACCAAAAATATCTGCAATCAGTTCAGCAGAAAATACATCATTTGTTTTGTGAAGAATTCTTGAATCCTTCATAGCTCTTAAAAGTTAGAAGATACAAGGCAGTCAGTACATCGGGATTAACTCTAGCTAAATTTTGATTAATACCATCAGTTGAAATAAATGTTTGATTGCCTTCATTCTTGATAATATCATTGATTATGGTTGGTAGATTTTGACATAATTTAGCAAATGGATTCTTGTCTCCAGTTGCAACTTCATAGAACTTGTCAATGGATATAAGTCTTATTCTTTCATATATTATTTATTGATTATCTAGCTTGAAATGGCACGGATCATTTCTAGATTTTTTTTGCAATCACTTCAACTAAGAAGCATGTTGCTTTTGGGTCACTATCAACTGTCTGCTTCATTTTTCGATAAACGTTTTCTTTTGAATTGCTATTCATGGTGTTAAATTTGTTTTCATTTCTACATAATAGCTGAGATTTTCATTAATTATATCATAGCCACATTCAGGAACTTGCCAGTCTTTAATATATCGAAATATATTTTGATGAAAATATCCAATTTGATTATTGTTTGATTTGTCAATTTGTCGCATAATTTCTCTTCTTATAAATTCATCCGCTGTTAAATTATAAATAGCCATATCAAAACTTGCTTTTATAGGATCAATTTTTAGTTTTGTAAATTCCTTAAAATTAATAGAAAGACGGTATCTTGAAATAGTTTGTTTAACATGGTTATAAATATCCTGATTGCTGATAAACCCCAATTGATAATCGCCTGATTTATTCATGTTTAGCATTCATAGATTTAGTGAGAGTTTACGCATACTATATCTAATTTTTTGCTTATTCCTAGATATGACAGTATAAAGTCCGGGAACAGTTAGAATCAATAGGCAAGGCTTTATTATTTCTCATGGTTACTGCGGCTTACCTACATCTTCCCTTTTGTCGGCGGCGGTGCTTCTACTGCGATTTTCCGATTACGGTGGTAGGTGACCGGCCTCTGGCCGCCTCTTCGCCCCTCCTGAGTGACTACATCGATGCCCTTTGCTATGAAATTAGGCAAACCCCCAGTGTGGGGGAGCCGCTGCAAACGGTGTTCTTTGGTGGGGGGACGCCTTCTCTTGTTGCGCCTGAGCAGATTGACCGGCTTTTAGGGGCACTAGATCGGCGCTTTGGTATCGCGGCGGCGGCGGAAATTTCTATGGAAATGGATCCCGGAACCTTTGATCTGCCACGGCTACGGGGGTATCTCAGAGCGGGGGTGAATCGGGTCAGCTTAGGGGTGCAAGCGTTTCAAGATAGGCTTTTGCAGGTGTGTGGTCGCAGCCATACTGTGGCCGAGGTCTATGCTGCTGTTGAGGTGATCCAGACTGCTGGGATTGACAATTGGAGCTTGGATCTTATCTGTGGGTTACCGGAACAATCGCTCCAGGAGTGGGAGCTGTCCCTCGCAGCGGCGATCGCCCTTGCACCAAGCCATCTTTCAGTCTATGACTTGATTGTGGAGCCGCAGACGGTTTTTAGCCGCCGTTACCAGCCAGAGGTGTTCCCCTTACCGTCCCAAGAGCAGGCTGCTGCGGCTTATCGCCTTGCCCATGAACGGCTGCGGGCTGCGGGCTATGAGCACTACGAAATTTCTAATTATGCCCGTTTGGGGTTCGCCTGTCGTCATAATCAGGTGTACTGGCGCAATGAGCCTTACTATGGGTTTGGCATGGGTGCCACCAGCTATCTGGGGCAGCGCCGCCTCACCCGTCCGCGCACACGCCGCGAATACTACGAGTGGGTGCAAACCCTACCTACAGGGCTTTGCACCGTTGCTGAGGAGACCCTTTGGGATCGGTGGCTGGAGACCCTCATGCTGGGGTTGCGTCTCAAAGAGGGGCTGTGCCTGAAGCAGTTGGCCACGGACTTTCCGCAGGAATGGGTAGAGGCACTGGTCACAGCGGCACAGTCGATTGACCCTGCCCATTTACAGTGTTGCAGCGATCGCCTATGGCTGACTCAGCCGGATGGATTCTTGCTGGCCAACAGCGTGATTGTCACCCTCTGGCAGGCGATCGAGAGATCGGTTATCCACCAACAGAGTAAGTTACCCCTGCCGATACACTAGATCAGGAGATGACACTGCACCAATGTGCAGGTCTCTAGTGATTCAGTAGCGCTCACGGGAACCGATCATGCTGGAACAGGGAACCATTTCAATTCATACCGAGAATATTTTCCCAATCATTAAAAAATGGCTCTACTCCGATCATGAAATTTTCCTGCGGGAGCTTGTCTCTAACGCTGTAGATGCCATCCAAAAATTACGCATGGTGGCTCGCTCTGGTGAGTACGGTGGCGATGTGGATCACCCCGAAATTACAATTACCCTCGATCGCGAGAACAAGAGGCTGGCGATCGCCGACACAGGCTTGGGCATGACCGCAGAGGAAGTGAAAAAGTACATCACCCAAGTTGCCTTTTCCAGCGCTGAAGAATTTGTCCAAAAGTACAAAGGCAATGGCGATCAAGAGATCATCGGCCATTTTGGCTTAGGGTTTTACTCCGCCTTCATGGTGGCAAGCCGCGTCGAAATCGATACCCTGTCCTATAAAGCTGGGGCAACGCCCGTCCACTGGACCTGCGATGGCTCTACGGAATTCACCCTTGAGGATGGCCAGCGCACCAGTGTGGGTACCACCGTCACCCTCACCTTGCAAGACGACGAACTGGGTTACCTCGAACCAGCACGGATTCGTGAATTGGTGCGCAAGTACTGCGACTTTTTGCCGGTGCCCATCAAACTCGATGGCGAGCAAATCAACAAACAAATTGCGCCGTGGAAGAGCAGCCCCAGCAGCCTCAGCAAAGAGGAGTATTTAGAGTTTTATCGCTACTTGTACCCCTTCCAAGAGGATCCCTTGCTTTGGGTGCATCTGAATACCGACTATCCCTTTGTGGTTAACGGTATCCTCTACTTTCCCAAGCTCCGCCCGGATATTGATGTCACTAAAGGGCAGATCAAACTCTTTTGCAACCAAGTCTTTGTCAGCGACAACTGCGAAGAGATCATTCCCCGCTTTCTGCTGCCTTTGCGGGGCGTGATTGACAGCACCGATATTCCCCTCAATGTCTCCCGCAGCTTTTTGCAGAACGATCGCACCGTGCGTAAAATTGCTGATTATATCGCTAAAAAGGTGGGCGATCGCCTCAACGAACTGTACCGCGAAGACCCGGATGCCTACGTGCGTTCGTGGAAAGACTTGGGCACCTTTGTCAAATTTGGCTCCCTCAACGACGAGAAGTTCAAGAAACAGGTTGAGGATATTTTGATCTATCGCACCACAGCCACCTTAAGTACACCAGCAGAGAACGATGAATGGAGCACTCAAGGGGGTATTGTTGTCGATGGCCAAGCCTACACCACCCTGAAACAGTACTTAGAGCGCAACAAGGCGCGCCACGCCAACCGCGTCTATTACTGCACCGATGAGGTGAACCAAGCCACCTACGTTCAGTTACTCAAGGGGCAAGGCATTGAAGTGCTCTTTATGGATAGCTTCATTGACACCCACTTTGTGCCGTGGCTAGAGCAAACCTACAGCGATGTTAAATTCCTGCGGGTGGATGCAGAACTAGATGAAACCCTGATTGACAAAGACCAAAGCAGTGAAATAATTGACCCGGGCAGTAATAAAACCCGTAGCGAACAGATTAAGGCGCTGTTTGAGTCGGTGCTCAAGAAGCCGAAGCTCACCATTCGTACTGAAGCCCTCAAGTCTGGCAATAGCGGTGATGCCCCACCCGCCATGATTCTGCTGCCAGAAACCAGTCGGCGAATGCAGGAAATGATGGCCATGATGCAACAGCAACTCAATGTGCAACTGCCCGAGGAGCACACCTTGGTGGTGAATACCACCCATCCCCTGATTCAGAACCTGCTGAACTTGAGTCAGGGCACTATTATTCAAACCAGTGGCTCGTCAGAGACCGCAGCACTTGTAGAAAAGCTGTGCCACTATATCTATGATTTGGCCTTGATGTCCCAGCGAGGCTTTGATGCCAACGGCATGCAGCAGTTTAGTGAACGCGCCAGTCAGGTGCTTACCCAACTGACTGCAATGGCTATGCGCTAATCGATATAGCTCTTCCCCTAGCGGGTAAGGCTAGGGGGTCGTGGAGGATTCTAGATGATCATTACAGCAGGCTTACTCGCGGGGGCGATCGCCCTGTTGGGCTGGGGACTCTATCGCGCCCTACCCTACGGCAAACTCGGCATTATTGCTTGGTTGCAAACCCTAGTGCTGATGCTGCCATGGCTGGTGGTATTTGGCACCTTGAGTGTTGGCATTGTCCTCAACTTTGCCGCTGTCTTGTTTAGCCTTGTCCTCTCCATCGTGGCCTACATTGCCTTGGGTCGCTGGTTACGCCTCCTTGCTGCCACCTCCGATGCACCATTACCACCCTTGCGGTCGGGGCGACCTGAGGTTGATGACGTCCTTGCCCCCTCACAATCTACCCCTGACAGTGGCGAACCCCTCACAACCAGTGCCCCCTCTGCCTTGCCGCCAGACGATCTGCAAGGAATTCAAAGTATTTTTAGTATTGATACCTACTTTGCCACTGAGTACATTCCCTACAAAGGCGGGGTGATCTGTCGCGGCAACCTGCGCGGTGATGCGAAAGCAGTGCATGCCACTCTAACAGAACGCTTGCAAGCTACATTGCCAGATCGCTATCGCCTATTTATGGTGCCCAATAGCGAGGGCAAGGCTGTGGTCATTATTTTGCCGGCAACGACCACCATAGCTCGCTCAACGCTCTTACAAAAACTAACCGCGGTGTTGCTAGGGGTAGCGACCCTTGGCACCTGCCTAGAAACCAGTTCAGTGCTCCAGGGCTTTAGTTTACTGAATACGCCGGGTTTGTTTCAGCGATCGCTCCCTTTGGCGCTCTGTTTAGTGCTGATTGCCGGAGCGCGGGAACTAGGACATTGGCTCATGGCCAAGCGCTACGATGCTAAACTTAGCCCCCCCTTCTTTCTGCCTGCGTGGCAGTTGGGTACCTTCGGTGCTGTAACCCGCATTGAATCGTTTCTGAAAAACCGCAACGAGCTATTTGACATTGCTGCTGCAGGAGCGATTGCCTCTGGGGCATTGTCGTTGCTATTTCTGGGTATTGGCTTGGTGCTCTCTCCCAGCAGTAGCGGTTTAGAGGTGCCCACTATTTTCTTCCAAGGGTCAATTTTGGTGGGCACTCTCTCTCGTCTGTTCTTGGGCGACCACTTGCAAAGTGAGGTTGTGGCGGTGCATCCCTTGGTGATTATGGGGTGGCTAGGACTGATTATCACCGCCCTCAATCTCATGCCTGCGGGGCAATTGGATGGCGGTCGGATCATTCAAGCGATTTATGGCATTAAAACCGCTCAGCGCCTGACATGGATTACCCTGATTGTGTTGGGCTTGGTGGCGATCGTCAATCCCTTAGCCCTGTACTGGGCGCTGATTATTCTCCTGCTACAGCGTGACCTAGATCGTCCTAGTTTGGATGAAATGACCGAGCCGGATGATACCCGCGCGGGGTTGGGGCTGCTACTGCTGTTTTTAATGGCAGCGACACTGATTCCCTTAGCCCCCGGCTTGGCAGGCCAGTTGGGGATTGGAGGCTAATGAGAGGAACTCCCTAGCACCAGATGACGGGATTTCGGAGGATTTTTGATGGACAGCGCCGATCCTGTGCGGCAGTTACTAGAGGCACTTGCCCGAGGACAGTTAAGCGTAGAGGCTGCCCACCGTCAACTGCAACACCTGAGCTACGAAACCATTGGCCATTTTGCCCGGATTGACCATCAACGGCAACAGCGTACAGGGTTTCCTGAAGTTGTTTGGGGGCCTGGCAAGACCCCTGAACAAATTGCCGAAATCTTGGCGCGGATGCGGCCTTACTATCCCTGTGTTATGGCCACCCGTATCTCTGCGGATGTTTTTGCGGCGGTGCGATCGCGCCTAGGAGGGCTGCACTACTTTGAAGTGGCGCAAATCTGTAGTACAGCCCCTATCTTGCCACCTGCTTATCCGGGACAGGTTGGCCTAGTCTGTGCTGGCACTGCCGATTTACCCGTTGCCGAAGAAGCCGCCATCACGCTACAACTCTCGGGGTTTGCGGTGGAGCGGTTTTGGGATGTGGGTGTGGCAGGAATTCATCGGCTGCTCAGTGTGCGCGATCGCCTTGAAACAATGCAGGTTCTCATTGTCGTGGCCGGCATGGAAGGCGCGTTACCCAGTGTTGTGGCGGGTCTAGTGAGTGCAGCGGTGATTGCCGTGCCCACCAGCATTGGCTATGGCGCAAACCTCGGAGGTCTCGCTCCCCTACTCACTATGCTCAACTCCTGTGCCCCCGGCATTGGCGTGGTGAATATTGACAATGGCTTTGGCGCAGCGATGCTAGCGGCTAAAATGTTGCGATCGCTCCCTCAACGTGCCGCCACTGGCTCAATGTGACTGGGCAGTTCAAGACAATAACCTGCCCCGTAAACCGTTTTAATGTACTTCGGGCTACGCGGGTCTGGCTCCAGCTTCGTCCGCAGATGGCGGACATGAACACGAATGGTTTCGATGTCATCATCTGGGTCATAGCCCCAAACCTCCTTGAGAATTTCGCTCGGAGACACAGTCTGGCCGTGGCGCTGCAGCAGGCAATGCAATAGTTCAAATTCCAAGCGTGTCAGCTTGATGATTTTGCTAAACCACGAGACCTCAAAGCGCTCAGGAATCAGGGTTAGAGGCCCATAACTAAGAATTTCCCGATGCCCAGCGGTGGCTGGAATGCGGTCAGCGCGCCGCAACAGCGCTCGCACCCGTGCCAACATCTCTTCTAATTCAAAGGGCTTCGTCAAATAATCATCGGCACCCGCATTAAACCCCTCTACCTTATTGTGGGTTTGACTGAGGGCAGTCAGCATCAAAATGGGAATGTCTTGGGTGCGGGGGTCGCGCCGTAGGCGCTGGCAAATCGTGAAGCCATCGACCTGCGGCAGCATCAAGTCCAATAAAATCAGATCCGGGGAAATCTGCACGGCCAACGCTTGTCCTTGCATCCCATCCAAGGACTTTGTGACATCGTAGCCTGCCATTTGCAGGTTAATCGCCAAGACATCGGCGATCGCTGGGTCATCATCAATAATTAGAATACGAGGCTTCATAGAATCGACGTTACTCAATCCTCACGGGCAAGGGACAAGCACCTCTGAGAGAATTATAAACATCTCAGCAAAAAGCTTAAGACTTTGTTGGATTTCTTTAGATTGGCTCAATATTTGGCGCAGGGAGCAACACTACAACCCAATTGCTGGTACCTTGTGTCCATGTGGCGGTCAGGAGCGCAACAGCGTTGCCCATTGGCTTGGGTTACTTTACTCTTAGGAGAGTAGTTGGATGCTCTCAAACGAACCCCAAATCAGGAATTACGAGCAACCAGACTACCCTTGTGGTACTAGTCGATTTTTAGTTCTATGCAGCATTAACTAGATTTTCTGCAAACCTGGGCTATACTTTGGAAATGCAACTTTGGGGCAGAGGACGTTACTCTGTCCGTTTTTGCGAACTACTCACTCAAATTAGATGCTGTGGTTTGGACATAATATGCTGGCTCCCATTCTTTTGGCTCAAGCCGCTTTACCTACTCCACCTCAACAGGTTCCGGTTGTTGTCCAGGAGCATTCGGTGCAGTCGAGTATTATTGTTCAGGCAAATGCTGCGCCTGTGGGTGCGCAAGCTCCACGCGTTAGCACACCACCTACGCCAGCCGCAACGGCTTACGTCACACCAACAAATTTTGCCTATTTTCCCCAAGATATTCGGCCTCTGCCAGGGCACCTAGACAACATCCCCGTCTTTAACAGCAACAGCCCTGAAATGGTGCGAAGTGAGGGTATTTTACTCTCTACGTTTCCCCCCCAAGGCAAATGGCAACCGGCAGCACATCTTAACTATCCTATACAAGGACGCTTTGATGTGTTTGCCCACCACATTACCCAATCCAATCGAGCCGTTAGTACACCAACAATTTATTTGGGGCTGTTGGCCTACAATCCCAGCGATCGCCCGGTTACCGTCACCTTTTACCAAGCTGCCAGTTTCTTAAGCACGCCGGATGCCCCGTTCCGCAGCTTACCGGCAATCGTCGACAACCCTATTGGCTATGTTTTTTCGGGGCCGGGCAGCCGCGTCACCAATCAGGTGTTGCGGGGGGTGCGCCAAACCTTTTTCCCCTCTCAAGTGGTTATTCCGGCACGGGAAGCACGAATGCTGAGTAATTTACCGTTGCCCCTGCCAACCCAGTTTCCTAATGCGGTCATTAACCGCGCCCGTGCTGAGTTTATGATCAACCAAGACGGTACCGTTGGCCCGATGATGCCCTTGATTACCGATGTTAGTCCGTTTGGTGAGGTCTCGTCCTCCAATGGTCGCTCAACCCTCATGCATTTGCAAAGCAACGGGCCAATCTACCTTGCCAAAATGTCGATGTTTGCCCGTATGAGTGAACATGGTACGGAGCGAGCACCAACCCTTGAAGAGTGGTGGACAATGCTCCATCGTGGACAACTGGTAACCCCCCGAGATATTCCCCCCACGCCTCCCAATAGCACGTCCCCCCGCTTTTTCTATGGCCGCGTAGCAGGCATCAGTCGAGGGTCGCAGTGGAAAGCTAGCCTGACCGATGAACACGGTCAAGGGACGGCGCTAACCATTCCAGCACCCGGTCGGGCGATTTCCTACGGTATTAGTACCCTCCATCGAGGCACCCTTGGCACCGGGCAAATCCAAAGTGCACCAATGTTGGCGCGCTATCCCGATACAGCTTACTATGCTCACGGTAACTATGGTGTGCACTATAGTTTGACACTGCCCTTGCTGAATGATAGCCGCAGTTTTCAGTCGGTTGTCGTAACGCTGCAAACCCCCCTCAAGCAGGATCACCGTACGGTGAGCCTGCAGTTCCTAGAGCCGCCCGCTCCCCAAGTGTTTTTCCGCGGAACAGTGCGGGTGCGTTTTACGGATGATGTGGGGCAGCCCCAAGAACGCTATGTCCATTTGGTGCAGCGGCGGGGGCAGCGGGGCGAACCGCTGGTGACCTTAAATATGCGCCCAGGCGAAAAACGAAATGTTAGCGTCGATTTGCTCTATCCTCCCGATGCCACCCCTCCCCAAGTGTTAACGGTGGCCACCTTGCTGGGACCGAGCTATCAAAATACCACCCACGCACCGGTCACCGATTCTCTATCCTTGACACCAGTTTCTGCACCCTAGGGGCTATATGGTAGGCGATCGCCTCATCTTTATAGTAGTGATGTGGGCGGGCTAAAACCCCTCCGCTTTAGCGAGGGGATACAGCCAACTCAGGGGGCTTTAGCCCTCTCTATGTGTTAAACTAGAGACGTGGAAAGTAGGCGTATCAACTACGCGAAGAAACATCCTAGTACGGAGAAATCCCGGCAAGTAAGTCACTACCGCTTTGGCGGCAAGCCTAAACCACTGCAAGCAATGGCAGGATGTTGAGCGTATCGAATTGGCTAGTGTTGAAAAGCGCGAAACCACGAACCAAAACATAAACGTAGTCCCAATAGCAGAAATGCTTGAGGTGAGTAGGGGGTCTTTGACTGCCCCCACCCGCATTAAGTTGTGGGTGACAGCTCAAGGGAAAAGCGAAGCAACGCGGCTTCAGCCCGTTGCGCAGCATCCGTTGGGAATCCCCTCTCTTTCAAGGAGGGGAGAAGTCAAGAAGGGCTATGCCGTCTTTTGGACGTGGTGGCACCAACGGCGGGCGATCGCCTTTACTTTTTGGGGGATTTAGTAGATCGCGGCCCCAACAGTGCCGCAGTGGTCGAACTACTCCGCCAGCAGCGCTATTTCACCGTGCGCGGTAACCACGAAGATATGATGTTGTTGGCCTTTGAGGACAAACACCTTAACCCCTCACGGTTCTTTGTTTGGGCCAGCAGTGGCGGGGATGATACCCTTGCCAGCTATACCTCAACGGAACTGTTATGGGAACACAATTACCTTTACATTTCGTGGGGTGCTGCCCGGTCAACTTGTGCGCGGCAACGGTTGGATTGATATTGATACCGGTGCCTATCACCACCGTAGTGGCTGGTTGACTGCCCTTGACTGGAGCCGTCAATGGGTGTGGCAAATGAATGTGTTACACGGTGGCATTCGCCAAGGGGGGCTTGAGGAGTTTGTGGTGGACGTGGCAACTGTGGGCTGTAGCAAATCCGAGTAAGTAAAAGTACTGAGTTAACTGCCACAAGATTGAGCAAGATCTCTGTAATTTTACGGAGAGTTTGGGGAACACTCAGGGTAAGTGACGCGCCCACTGTTGTTGGAGTACCCGTATGTTACCCTACCGCTCTAGTTGGTTCTGGTTCTACTGCTTACGTCTGCGCTCACGTTCCCAAGGCTTTACGTTGATTGAGTTGCTCGTTGTTGTCATTATTTTGGCTATTTTGGCGGCGATCGCCTTGCCCTCCATGCTCAGTCAGGCTACAAAAGCCCGAGAATCTCAGGCCAAGACAAATATTGGAGCGGTCAACCGCGCCCAGCAAGCCTATCGTCTTGCCAATCCAACCTTTAGTGATAATATTGCAAGCCTACAAATTGGCATTAGTGAAACCCCGGACTATGACTATGCCATTACCAATGCCACATCTTTGATTGCCGAGTTTCAGGCAACTCCCAACCGGCCAGAACTCAAAGCCCTCACCGGTTGTGCCCGTGCGCTGACAACCTTTACCTTAACCTCAACAGAGATTATCGAAGTTGATCCGCCGACGTCTGGCACAGCAACACCCGCCACCTGTCCGTAAGTAGCAGCTAAGGCTCGTCCTCCTCGTCGAGGTGCTCGGCAACGGATTGGTAAAGGGCAAAAATGTGCTGATCCAGTAATTGATAGAACATATGCCGCCCTTGGCGACGAAAACTTACGAGGCGCATTGTTTTGAGGATGCGCAATTGATGGGAGACCGCAGATTCGCTCATGCCTAAGGCAAGGGCAATATCCCCAACGCACAGTTCCCTTTCCGCTAACAGAGAAACAATCCGTAATCGATTGGTATCGGCCAGCAACCCAAAAAATTGCGCCATGCGCTGCGCTTTTTCGAGGGACAGGAGGCGATCGCCGAGCTGAGTAAGCGCTGCCGCATCATAGGGATGAGCACTGACTGTCGCAGCAGTTTTAGCATTCATACCTCCATCATAACGGCTAGACTGATCGTTAATGGTAGTTGACACCTGAACAGTTGTTCAATCATAATTAAGTCATACCCCGTTTGGAGGCCATATCCATGACCACTGTTTCCCAAATGAAATGTGCTTGCCCCCACTGCCTGTGCATTGTTTCCTTGAGTGATGCCATCATGGTAGCGGATAAACCCTACTGCTCCGAGGTCTGTGCCAATGGCACCTGTAAAGCACAGGGTGGGTGCGGCCACACAGGTTGCGGCTGTAGCTAACTGTAGCTAAAACGTATCTCCCAGTCCCTCAAGGGCTGCTTGATGCACCTGTGCCGAGTCTCGATAGGCTTGGTAATTGAGGTAAGGTGGGTTGGGGTGCCAGTGCTGCTGCCATTGGCTGAGTAGGACGTGGGGGGTCGCCGGTAGAGCAGACAACTCCCAGCCGGGGATTCCGGTATCTGCCATTAAATGGCTTACTTTAGGGTCATAGCTTAGGGCAAAACAGGGACAGCCCACACTGGCGGCCATAATCAGGGCATGAAGGCGCATGGCGATCGCCCCCTGCACTCCGGCCAGCACGGCTTTGATCTGGCGTGGATCTGCAAGGCAGAGGAGGCGGGTCTGCGATGCAATGAGTTGCCCATACAGTTGCTCCGCAAGGGGTAAATCTTGGCAGGGCTGAAAGGGCAGTAGCAGAACCTCAAGCCCTGCGTCTTCTTGCCAAGCCCGGAGAGCAGCAGCAATGGTTGCGAAGCGCTCAGGGGTCAAGGTGGGATGGGGGCGCAATGACACTGCAATCGTGGGGGTGCGGCTAGGTGCCGAAGGGGGGGGTGAGCGCATTAACCATACGGGATCCGCCCCCTGCTGGTGGGGAATCTGCCATTGGCGCAGCAGTGCCGCCGAACCAGAGTCACGCACGGTAACGGCAATACACCGCCGCAGCAGTTGCCGCAGCCACCACCGATAGACAGGCGATTTCACAGGCCCAATCCCCTGTGCCCATGCCACGGTGCGACAGCCCAAGTGTTGGGCAAGGGTCATTAAGCCAAGGTAGTAGAGGGGGCTACGCCAACTGGTGACATCCTGAATGAGGCTACCGCCGCCCCAAATAAAGACCTGACTGCGGCGCAGGGTGCGCAGAACCTGTCTCCACTGGTAGCGATCGCAGGCGGCCACACCATAGAGTGCTGTTGTAGCTTGGGGGTTGCCGCTGAGGACGATGGGGGTGCAGTGGGCTGGCAGTTGCTCGAGGAGGGTGGCCAACAGGGCTTCATCCCCCGCATTGCCGTAGCCGTAGTACCCACAGAGAACCACTTGAGTCATGACACAACGTCTTGGGCTAAAATTGCGGCGATCGTGGCGATGAACTCCGGCGTGGGGGCGATCGCCGGTGTAACGGACAGCCGTTGCTGAGGGTACTCTGTCTGTAGCTGCTGCACTTGCTCTGTAAAGGCATCAACGGTTTTGCCGCCAAAGAGAAAGTAACCAAACAGATGGCTATGGGCGTACTCCAATGCCCGGCGCTGTTTCAGGGCATTGCTAAGGCTCTCGGGGTCGCTCAGCAGAGCAGGCAACACCCCCAAGGAGTCACACAACTGCTGAAACCATGGCAAGACAGCATGCCGCCGACTGCCATGCCCCACCAGAATATCTGCTTTAGCATTGACAAGCTGCTGCTGGAGCCATACCTGAAAGCGCGGCTGACTCCCTAGAAATGGCAGGCAATGCAACGGAAAAGGCGCGATCGCCTCAGCAGCGGCCAACGCCTTCGGTACATCCACCGCGACATGGTTTCCGGGCAGCAGAAATAGGGGCAACAGCACCACGGGCTGCTGGACTTGTTGGCAAAAGTGCAGAATTTGTAGCTCAAGGGGATGCGCTTGGCTTTCTAGGGCACCCCATCCCACCTTACCTAAGGAGGCGAGATGGCTCACAACCTGCACCATGGCCTGCTGCGGGTCAGCACTGGGGCTACCGTGGGCAATTAAAAAGTAGGCGCGGCTCATTGCTCCCCAAAAAGGCGCGATCGCCCCGCTGCTGAGAGCAAATCCGCCTGAGCAACTTGCTCCTGCTCGCCGGACGCTAACCACTTCACCTGTACCGTTTGCGCTGCTGCTTCCTCCTCACCGATCACGAGGCAGTGGGTAGCGCCACTGCGGTTTGCCCGCTTCAGTTGGTTTTTGAAGCTGCTGCCACTGAAATCTACTTCAACAATGTACCCTTGATGGCGCAGTTGTTGCGCCAAGACTAGCCCCTGCCGTTCGGCACTACTGCCCCGGGTGACTACGTAAAGATGGGGAACAGGGCTAGGTTCCTTGGGGCGATCGCCCATCAGCAGAATCAGCCGCTCTAGCCCCATTGCCCAACCAATGGCTGGGGTCGCTGGCCCGCCTAATTCCTCAACGAGGTGATCGTAGCGTCCGCCGCCACAGACAGTGCCTTCAGTGCCTAGGCTGCCCTGCTGAAATTCAAAGGCAGTGTGGGTATAGTAGTCGAGTCCCCGCACAAGGGTAGGGTTAATTTGATAGGGAATACCTAGCTCCTCCAAGAGGGACTGCACCTGCTCAAAGTGCTGCTGCGATGACGCACTTAGGTAATCCAATAGGCGGGGTGCCTCATTGACAATGGCTTGAGTGCGTGGATCCTTGCTATCGAGGATCCGCAAGGGGTTGCGGTGAAGGCGATCTTGGGAATCGGGGTCCAGATCGGCGGCGTAGGGGGTGAGATAGTCCACTAAGGCTTGGCGGTAGTGCGCGCGATCGTCGCGATCGCCCACAGAGTTGAGCATTAGGGTCACGTCTTCAAGGCCAAGGGCTTTGAGAATATCCAGCGCCAAGGCAATGACTTCCGCATCGGCGCGGGGATCGGCACTGCCGAGCACTTCTACGCCCAACTGGTGAAATTGGCGATACCGCCCGGATTGGGGACGCTCGTAGCGAAACATGGGCCCTAGGTACCAGAGGCGTTGCACCCCACCTTGGCTGTAGAGGCCATGCTCAATGTAGGCACGCACCACCCCAGCGGTGCCTTCGGGGCGCAGGGTCAAGGAGCGATCGCCCCTGTCCTGAAAAGTGTACATCTCCTTGCCGACAATATCGGTGGCCTCGCCAATGCCCCGCTCAAACAGACTGGTTTGCTCAAAAATAGGCGTACAAATTTCCCGATAGGCCGCGCGATCTAGAATCTGCCGTGCCGTCGCCTCTAGCTGCTGCCAATAGATACGCTCGGCAGGCAAAATGTCGCGGGTACCCCGTGGTGCTTGTAACCCCATGCTCCATGGCAATGGTATAGAACAGAGGTATTATATCAGCGCAACAGTTGTTGAATCATCCGCTGTGCTTGGGCTTCGTAGCTACCGCCAAAGAGGTTGAAGTGGTTGAGGATGTGATACAGGTTATAGAGTGTCTTGCGCTGCTCGTAGCCAGAGGCGAGGGGGTAGGTGTCTGCGTAGCCCTGATAAAATGCCCTAGGAAAGCCGCCAAATAGTTCAGTCATTGCTACGTCCACCTCGCGATCGCCGTAGTAGCTGGCAGGGTCAAAAATCACTGGCTCACCACCGCGGATAAACGCAGCGTTCCCTGACCACAGATCACCGTGCACAAGAGTTGGGGTGGGGTGATGATTGAGCAGGTCACTCACCCGTGCTAAGAGTGCATCCGCCTGGGGAAACACTCCGCCCCGCCGTCGGGCTAACTTAAACTGGTAGCCTAGGCGTGCCTCTGCAAAAAAGTCTGGCCAGTGGTCAGACCAAGGGTTGATCTGAGGGGTGGCACCAATGGTGTTATCTTGCACCCAGCCGTAGCGATCGCCGGTTCCCTGTCGGTGCAGCTGCGCTAGGTGCACCCCCATCTGTCGCCAGTCCCCATGGCTGGTCAGGGGCAAATACTCCAGTACTAAAAAGCTAGCCCCCGCAACGGTGCCCCAAAGCATGGGCTTAGGCACACGAATGGCTTGGACACTGGCGATCGCCTCAAGAGCCAGCGCCTCGGCAGCAAACATCGCCTCCCGCTCTGGACGATTAAACTTTACAAATAGGGTCTGCTGGGGATGCTGCCAAACGTAAGCATCGTTAATGCTGCCGCCACCCACCGCCAAGGCTTTACCGTCATGAAGTCGCTGACCGGTTGCCGCCTCAAGGCGATCCCACAGTTGTGGCCAGCGACTCATGGAAGAATACCCCGACAAGGTATGGGTAGCCTAGTCGTCGTAAATGCGACACTCCGCAGCGTCAGGATTATCGTCGCAGTATTGCTGAAACGAGGTTTTATGCTCTTGCTGTTCAGTCCGCTGATGGGCGGCTTCTGCTTGGAGTTCTTCTAGGGCATCCCATGCAGCGGCACATTGTCCAGAGGTCACACCTTCGGTATCACACACCTGATGCGCTTCCTCACGAGCTTGCTCAATTTGTTTCTCAAGATTACTCATAGAGCGTGTATTGAATCACCTTATTCAGTTTATGCAATCTGCCCAAGGGCAGGAATGCCGTTACTCCACTTTAGCAACGAATGCTCCTTGCTGCCATTGACAGTCATGGAGAGAACTGTCGGCTTGGCCAGTTAGCACCCCTAGAGGCGGTTCACCGCCACCGTGGCCTCTGTGGGTAACATCGGTGCAGACTGGGTCAGTTGCGCGTAAAGGGGTAGGTGATGCTGAGCAATGGCAGGTAAGGCCGCATGAACCTGAGTGGCGATCGCCGTGGTCGTGACATCGTAGGTTTGGGTCGCCAGCTTAGGATACATGCCCACTGCCAAAATGGGGAGCAGCAACGAAAGGGCAATAAAGGTTTCGCGGGGGTTAATGTCCAGCAACAGCTTGTCAAACATATCCCCACCCTGCTGGCCGGTGAACACCCGCCGCACCATCGAGAGCAAATACACTGGTGTAATAATCAGCCCCACTGCCGCAAGGAAAATCACGCCTACCTTGAAGGTTGTGGAGTAGGCATCACTGCTGGTCAGCCCTAAAAAGACTGTGAGTTCGCTGACAAAGCCACTCATCCCCGGCAAGGCCAAGGAGGCCATCGACCCCGCAGTAAAGAGGGCAAAGGTTTTCGGCATCGATTGGGCAATGCCACTCATTTTTTCCATCGCTAGGGTGTGGGTGCGATCGTAGGTGACGCCCGCCAAGAAGAATAACACCGCTGCAATGAGTCCGTGGGAGAGCATTTGCAACATCGCCCCATTCAGACCAACGCTATTGAGGGCACCAATCCCCAAGAGCACAAACCCCATGTGAGAAATGGAGGAGTAGGCCAGCCGCCGCTTCAGGTTTTCTTGGGCAAAAGCCGTTAGGGCGCCATAGACAATATTCACGACCCCTAGGGCAATCAAGACAGGGGCGAAGTAAATGTGCGCATCCGGCAGCATTTGTAGGTTAAAGCGAATGAGGCCATACCCCCCCATCTTCAGCAGCACCCCTGCCAAGACCATCGAGACAGGTGCGGAGGCTTCGCCATGGGCATCCGGTAGCCACGTGTGCAGCGGGAAAATGGGCAGCTTCACCCCAAAGGCCAACAGGAACCCAGCATAGGCAAACAGCTCGAGCGCCAAGGGATAGTCTTTTAACCCCAAGGCTGCCATATTCAATGTGACGTCACCGCCGTAAAAGGCCATCGCTAACCCTGCGAGGAGGATAAAGACCGAGCCAACAGCGGTGTAGAGAATAAACTTAGTGGCCGCGTACTGCCGTTTGGGGCCTCCCCAGATTGAAATCAATAAATAGACCGGCACTAACTCCAGTTCCCAAATCAGGAAAAAGAGAATTAAGTCTTGAGCGGCAAACACTCCAACTTGAGCACTATAGAGCGCCAGCATCAGGAAGTAAAACAAGCGTGGCTTTTGCTTGACCTGCCAAGCTGCAAAAATTGCCACTGTGTTGACTAGACCCGTCAGCAAAATTAGGGGAACGGCAAGACCATCCACCGCCAATGACCAATTCAGGCCAATTTGCGGCAGCCACGCCACGGTCTCCACCATCTGAATCTGAGCAGACTGACCATCGTAGTGCTGCCAAAATACGGTAGCTGAAAGGGCAAATTCAACGAGCGCGATCGCCAGTGCATACCAGCGGACTGTCTTGCCATCGCGATCGGGCAACAAGGGAATCAAAAGTGCAGCCACTAACGGCAACACCGTCAGTACAGTCAGCCAAGGAAATTGGGCATTCATTGACAAACCCCCAAGGGACGAATCCAGTAAACAGTTAGAGCATCTAAATAAGAATATATACCTATTCGTCCTAATGTTGCAAATTGTTAAGCATTTTTCTAAATTATAAACTTTGCGGTTATTTCATTTATTGAAATCTATTCAATAGGCTGTCTATATTGAACGTGACAAAGGTAAGATAATCAATTGTTGCCTGCCAAGGCTCGGCTCTTCCAACAATTTGGTGGTGCCTATCTTCTTTGTCGTAGCAGGGGCAACATCGAATGTGACCCTGCTCAATCTTTTTGTGGCCGAAAATTGCTCTGGATTAGTGCTGGCGGGGTTCCCTGTGATAATCATTGCTATGGTAAAACTGACAACTTTTGCAACCCTCCCTGTTACGATTGGCATTTGATAGTCCTGATCCACCTATGGCCACCGTGGAGGAGCCGTCCCCATGATCTATCTCGAAGCCAGTATCTTTATCACCATTTTGGTGGGGTTTTTAGCCACCATCATTAAAAAAAATCTCCTCATGAAAATCGTGACGATGGATGTGATGAGTACTGGGGTTGTTGCCCTCTTTGTGGTCATTGCCACCCATAGTGGGTTGGTGACACCGATTTTACGTCCGGGGGCAGCACCGGCAATTGCCTACGCTGATCCAGTGCCCCAAGGGGTGATTCTGACGGCGATTGTGATTGGTTTGTCAATCCAAACGCTGATGCTGGTGGCCGCCATGAAGCTGGCGCGGGATAACCCGACCCTAGAAACAAGTGAAATTGATCAGAAGTATTTGTAGATGACTGATTTAGCGATCGCCTGGATTTTAGTCCCCTTTGTGGCCGGACTCACGCTCTATTTACTGCCGGTGTTGGCGCGGGGGTTGACCTTGGCGATCGCCGTGCTGTCGCTCTGCGTGGGGCTAGCCATCACCATCCAAGACATCAACTTCTCCTTTGTGTTGATGGATAGTTTTGGCATTGCCCTACGCATTGATAGTCTCAGTGGCTATTTCATTGTCACGAATGCCCTTGTCCTCTTGGCGGCAGTGCTCTATACCTGGCGCTGTGACTACAAGGCTTTTTTTTACGTGCTGCTGTGCCTGCTTCACGGCAGTGCCAATACGGTTTTTATCTCGGCGGATTTTCTTAGCCTCTACGTCAACCTAGAGGTGTTGGGGATAGTGGTCTTTCTTTTAATTGCCTATCCCCGGGGCGATCGCCCCCTGTGGATTGGCCTGCGCTACCTGATGGTGGGCAATGTGGCCATGCTCTTTTATTTGATGGGGGTGGGCTTAGTCTATCAGGCCAGTCACAGCTTTTCCTTTGATGTCTTGCTGCACGCTCCCCCAGAGGCGGTGGCACTGATTTTGATGGCACTGTTAGCCAAGGGGGCGATCTTTGTCAGCGGTCTTTGGCTGCCCCAAACCAATGTCGTGGCTGCGCCGGTGGTAGCGGCACTGTTAGCTGGAATTGTTGAAAATGCTGGGGTTTTTCCTTTGGTGCGGTTGAGCCTGCTCTATGGGGAAATTAGCAAGATCGTGCAACTGTTTGCTCTCGGTTCGATTTTCTTTGGCCCACTCCTAGCGTTGGTGGCTGATGATGTGCGACGATTGCTCAGCTTTAGTACCCTTGGCCAACTGGGGTGGGTGATTATTTCGCCGGCGGCGGCGGGCTTGTATGCTCTGATGCATGGACTGGCAAAAGCTGCCCTATTCCTCAGTGTAGGTGAATTGCGCCACTATCGCCTGAGTGAGCTACGACAGCACGGCATGGCGCGTCCGATCGCGATCGCCATGATCATTGCTGGCTATGGCATTGTTGGCGTGCCCCTGTTAGCAGGTTTCAGTGCCAAGGCGCTGACAATCAGTTACCTAGCGCCATGGCAACAAGGACTATTGTATGGGGCTGGCTTTTTGACCGCCACCATCTATAGCAAACTGGTGTTTATTCCGCAGCAGCCGACCTCAACCCCACTGCCCCTTGGTTATAGTGCGGCCACGTTGGTGCTGCTTGGCGGTCTGGTATTTGCTGATGCTGGTTACCTGCAAGCCTACACCCCAGCGAACCTGCTGCGGTCTCTGGTGCCGCCAGCGGTGGGGCTGCTCCTTGTGGGGCTGGGGGTGTCTCGTTGGGAGTCCTCATGGCGGGGCGCCTGGGAGCAGCTCGAGCATTTACTGGGGGTAATGCTGTTGCTGTTAATTGGCTTGGTGTGGTTGGCGCTATGACGATCAATTATCTGAATTTTGCATTGCGGTTAGCCATTTGGCTGCTGCTCACCGCAGACTTTGGACTGGTGAATGTCCTCATTGGCGTGGTGGTGGCTTTACTGCTGCCCCAAAGCCGGGTACGGGCAGCCAGCCTCAGGCAGTGGCTCAGTACCCTAGGCAAAGTGGCCATGGCCGTCCCCCGTGCCTACGCCGAAGCGATTGAAATCCTGCTGCGCCCGCATCGGCATGAAGCAGTGGTGCGTCAACCCGTCAGCCCGACGCGATCGCCAGGGTTAATTTTCCTCGATATTTTTGCCATTACCTTTACCCCCAAAACCATTGTGCTGCACTACGACGAACAGGGGTGGTTCGAGGTGCATGAACTAGTTCAGCAACGGCCACAGTTAGGGACAACCAAAAACCCCAAAGAGGATAGTGGACAATGACGGCTTTTTTGGTGCTGATGCTGTTTATCCTGTGCATTCCCCTGTACGCTGCTTGGAAAGGGGAGCATATTTGGTCGAAAATGTTGGCCTTTGCCAGCATTGCCACCAAGACGGCCATCATGATTTTGATGGTATCGGTGGATCGCGATGATTGGATGATTGGTATTGTCGGGGTTATTATTCTCAGCGTTGGCAACGGTGCATTGATGCTGCTAGCACAAATTCTCCGCCGGCTGCGGGATGTGGCCAATCTTTAGGGAGCTGGGGACATGGTTTTACAATGGCTGAGTTATGCCTGCATTAGTTTTGGCCTCTTTTTGTGGCTGTGGGGAACGTGGCCGCTAGTGGGGCGGCGATCGCCCCTCTTTAAGCTGCACTATTTATCGATTGCCGATACCCTAGGGTCGATGGCCATCATGTTGGGGGTACTGCTGCGCATTCCGCGGGAGTGGCCACTCCTGTTGTTGGCCGTTATTTTCCTTGCCCTCTGGAATACGATTCTGGGGTACGTGTTGGCCTATTGCTCCCAAGGGGAGGACAGCGATGGATAACTGGTTGATTGCTGTCACAACCCTGTTGCCCCTCACCACCTTGATGTTAGTCTTTCAGAGCAACCCTTACCATGCTCTGGTCATCCGTGGCATTGTCGGTGCCGTTGCTGCCTTAATTTATGCGGTGCTAGGGGCAGCGGATGTGGCGCTAACCGAGGCATTGGTGGGTACCATGCTCTCGATTATGCTCTACGCTGTCGCCGTGCGCTCCTCACTGGTATTGCGCCTAGGGGTGCTCGCCTCTGCCCTGTCCACCGATACCTTAGACCATCTGTTAGAGACTCTACGGGTCGCAGTGGCTCCCTACCATTTACGGGTCGAGCTGATTGTCTATCCTACCGTTGGGCAGTTAAAAAGCGCTCTCCACCAACGCGACATTCATGTTCTGTGTGCTGAAGACGATCGACAATTGTTGACCATGACTCGTATAGCTCGCCTTTACACCCTCCTCAAACCTGCTTTGGCCGAATGGACAGACTTAGTGTACTACCCCCTGACAACGGACGAGGAAGCCCCCCGATGAGCATCATGATGGTGATTTATGGACTGGCGGCTCTACTGCTCTTGATTAAGATGCTGGCTTTACCCACCCTATTTTCAGAACCCACGGCAGCCATTGTCAGCACCCTTGTGACAGAAGCGGGGATACCGAATGCAGTGACAGGGATTCTGCTACGCAATCGTCTCTACGACACCATTTTTGAAGTTGTTGTGTTTACCATTGCCATTTTGGGGTCACAATACCTCCTCGCCAACGAAGCTCCCCTAGGGCATGTCAGCCGTTTTAACGATCAACCCTCGATTGTCTTGGCGCGGTTTGGTGCCACCATTTGTTCGCTGGTCTGCATTGAACTGGCGTTGCGGGGGCACCTTAGTCCTGGCGGTGGCTTTGCGGCTGGGGTGGCTGGCGGCACGGCGATTGGTCTGGTGGCGATTACCTCTGCCCCAGAATGGCTAGAGAGTATTTACCAGCGTTTCCATGCCGCCACATGGGAGAAAATTTCCGTTATCGTTTTTATCCTTTGTGGTGCTAGTTTGCTCATGGGGGTTGAGCTACCCACAGGGGAGTTTGGCACGCTCCTCAGCGGTGGGATGATTCCCTGGCTGAATATTCTGATTGCCCTCAAAGTGGCTTTGGGGTTGTGGGCTGCGGTTCTCACCTTTATTCGCTATCGCGGCTTACTCTAGGCTTCGAGGGGAACAGCCTCAACACAGCAGGAGCGTACCTGCAACCCCTGATAGAAAGTGTCTTGGCTGAGATCAACTTTGGACTGGGCGGCTAAAAACAGCAATGCCCAAAATATGCCCACGGGATCATTCTTCAGGCTGAGGAGATCCCTGAGTTCCAGCCATGTCCCTGCCGGTGCGACTCTGGCTAAGAGGGTTTCAACCTCTGCGGCTAGTTCCGTGAGGTTTTCTTGGTGCGCCAGTTGGGTAATGGCTTTGAGGGTGGTGGGGCGGCGACGGCTGCGGGGGTGTGGGGGCGCAAGACCTTGGCCCGCTCGGTCTGCACTGCCATTGTTTTGAGGTGGACAATCAGTTCATCGAGGGTTACCCGGCGGCGCTGCTGAGGAGGAGCCACCAGACGGCGGTGGAGGTGCTGCTCCAGTTGACCGGGCCAGACCACCAAGGATGGGTTGGGTGCCATATCTGTCCTGTCCGGCTCAAGATCCTCCTCCAGAGGTGCCTCGTCAACAGCCACGAGGCGATCGCTTTTGAGGAGCACCAGCATAGCCGCATACAGGAAGGCTTGGCCGGATTCACTCAGGTTGGGTTGACCGCGACTGGCCAGTTCTGCTAGGCAGCGATCGAACACATCAATGACTTGGATGTCCCACGGATCAATCTCCCCTCGCTCTGCCAGCTCAATCAAAATATCAATGGCTGTATCTGCAAACGATCGCGCCATGGCTTGTGCCCATTGTTTTTTTTCACATCGGGTAGGGCTGGAAGCCCCGTACTTCAGTGCGGGGAGGAAAGCTCCTTTAGCAACTTCAGTTGCCATAGTACCATTTAGGCGCATAAAATGAACTCATGCCACAGCAAATACTGACCATTGTCTGTCAACTAAATCCCACTGCAGAGCAAATTGTCAAGCTAGACCAAGTTCTGCAGGGCTTCGCTGAGGCTTGCAGATACATCAACAGTACCATTTGCCCCAGCATTACTAACAAGAACCGTATTCAGAAAGAAGTTTACAGAGCAGTACGACAGCAATTCGGCTTAACCGCTAACTTGGCTGTCAGGGCTTGTGCCAGAGTTGCCGCTAACCGCAAGGTGGGAAAGGTTAAGGAATTCAGGGCTACTTCTGTGGATTATGATGCTCGCCTGTTTGACTACAGAGCGAAAGAACAATGCGTTAGCCTCTCCACCCTAAACGGACGGGAACGTATTCCCTTAGTGGTGGGTAACTACCAGATAGAAAAACTCAAGGGCAAGAAGCCTACTTCTGCCACTCTCTGCAAACGCAAAGATGGTAAGTTTTATATCCACATCCAAGTAAAGGAAGAAGTGCCAGAACCTCAGACTGGACATGGGGTTTTGGGCGTTGACTTCGGTAGGACAGACATTGCACATACATCGGAAGGAGACAACTGGCATGGACAGCAGTTAACTAAGGTACGAGACCACTACTCCAAACTGAGGGCGGTACTCCAGCAGAAAGCCAGTAAAGGCACACGCAGTTCTAGGCGTAGATGTCGGGAACTGGTGAAACGGCTATCTGGCAGGGAGAGACGCTTTCAGGCATGGGTGAACCACTGCATTTCTAAGACCATTGTGGCAAGGGCAAAAGCAACGGGCAGTGTTATTGCTTTGGAAGACCTGACAGGGATACGGGAGCGCACTAATCAAGTACCTCGTTCTAAAACAGAGCGTAGGCGTGCCAACAGTTGGGCGTTTTACCAACTGCGTAGCTTCATTAGCTACAAGGCACTCAAAGCAGGTGTGGGAATAGTGCTAGTTAATCCTCGCTACAGTAGTCAAACTTGCCACAGATGCCTGCATATTTACCCCGACCCAAAGCAGTCCTATCGCACTGGGAAGCAGTTTAAGTGCGGGCATTGTGGCTGGACAGGAGACGCAGATTTCAATGGTGCTAGTGTAATTGCGCTTTTGGGGGCTGTCGTAAACCAGCCTAGAGGCTCGGGTCTGTCTTGTTCTCTTGCAGAACATAACAGGCTCAGGGCTACTGAAAGCCCCTGACTTCAGTCAGGGGAAGTTTACAAGGGGTCAGCGAGGGGAATTGTAAAGTGAAATTCACTGCCGCGATCGCGCCCAGCGGACTCTGCCCAAATTTGCCCGCCGAGGTTTGTAATGATTTGGCGGCAGATCGCCAACCCCAGACCAGTGCCCCCCGCGGATCGTCGCAGTGCGCCCTCTTCTTGGTAAAAACGGTCAAAAATAGTTTCCAGCCGATCCGGCTCAATGCCGCGGCCTGTATCGGCAATGGTTACCTCCAGTAACCCATCTTGGCGCGGTGTGGCCACAATCGAGACTTGGCCAGACTGCTCTGTAAACTTACAGGCGTTGTCCAGCAGCTTAGAGAGTACCTCCACCAGCCATTCCCCATCGGCTCGAACAAGGGGCAACTCTTGGGGGAGGGTGGCATGAATGCTGGGCAGTTGTTCTTTCGGCGTGCGCAGGCTGCTGAGGGCTAAATCCACCAGTTCCTGAATGGGCAAGGGTTCAGGTCGCCACTGGACACGGCCACTCTCTAGTTGGGACAGGGTAAGAAAGTCCTGAATGAGTTTGCGCATCCGCTCGGCATCGGCAAGAGCCGTACTCAGCATCACTTGCCGCAGTTCCGGATCCATGTCCGGTTCACTGGCGAGGCTTTCGAGGCAGATTTGGATGGTCGAAAGGGGGGTGCGCAGTTCGTGGCCGGTAATGGCAATCAAGTTGCTGCGGGTGCGATCGAGGGCTTCTAGCTGGGCGTTTAGTTCTTCGAGATCGGCATAGGCTTCCGCTTGAATGAGGGCAACCCCCACTTGGATGGCGATCGCCGCCACCAGTTCCGCATCCATATCGTGCCAAGGTACTGGGGTGGTGCGGTGCAGTTCTACCATTCCCAGTAAGCGCCCTTGGTAAAGCACAGGGGCAAGCAAGAGGGCTTGAACAGCGGCAGTTTCTAAGGGCTTAAAATACTTCGCCTCCTCAGGATGTTGCCAGCGCGGATCCGCCCTCAGATCATCGACCTGCACCGCCTGTTGATGGGCTAGGGCTTGCTGCGTGTAGGGATGCTCGGCCACAGGCCAGTACTGATGACGCAGGGAGGGGGTTCCTGCTGTGGTGTACTCGTACTCAATGCGCACCCGACTATCGGTACTGCGGCAGCGGTAGATCAAACAGCGATCGCTCTCTAGCACTGTGCCAAGTTCCGCTACTGCTTGGGTCAAAATTTCCGCTGGGTTCAGGGAGTTACGAATTGTAGTGGTCATCGCATTGGTGAGGCGTTCCTTGCGCTCTTGGATCGCAATTTGGCGATAGGCTTTAATTTGCTTGTATTGCCCCGCTTGCAGATAGGTGACTAGGCGATCGGCGAAGGGAGCCGGGTCGCCGCTACATCCCTCGCGGGAGCGAAACTGCGCCACCATGCTCAACGCTGTACTTACTTTTTGGCATAGCTCTGGGCGGTATTCCTGAATTCGTTGCAGCAGCATTGTTGCCGCTGTGGCCGTAACCTCGCGGTCAAACGTCCAAATCCCTTCAAAGCGCCGCGCCTGATCGAGGGGGGGCAGCACATCTGGTCGGGTTGCCGTGGGCGATCGCCGCACCTCACGACAGATTAAACAGGTGCTGTAGTTAGGGCTAAGCACCACCAAGTGCCACTCCTGACTGAGGGCATCCTGCGGATCAAAGGCAATGGTTTCGTAGTCTCCGGAGCAATTTGTAAACTCGGTTTCCGGTGCGGCTAAAACATAAACCTGATCTGATTTGCTGGCAATGCGCTGATAGCGATGCGCTTCTTGCCGATAAAACCGCTCCCGCTGAAAACAGGCAATAATAATTGGGGTATCAGCACTGGCCAAAACCTGATCTTCCATTGCATGGGATAAGGCAGTGAGGGAGGTCTTAAAGTACAACTGCGATCGCAAACGGGGGATCTGTGCCAACAAATCCTCAAGAACCGACCTAACAATGATCTTGTTGGCCATGGAAACAATCCATCAACAATGCCCTACGCTACCATTATCAGTAATTATCCATAATTAGCCCTTTGCACAATGCAAGCGATGATAAACCGTGGCCAACCCTTGGCGATCGCCCACATTCCCGGAAAGAGCACCACGGGTAAATTGGGGAACCGAGGGTGATCAGCACCAGTGCGCACCACCGAACAGCCCGGCAAAATTTGCCCCAACAGCCGTACCGTCGGCAGTGCCAAGCCCTTACTTAACACATCGTTAGAGGTAATCCCCCCCTTACTGATCAAAAAGCGTAGGTCTGTAGGTAACTGCTGCACAATAGCCATCAACACCTCAGACACCCGCTGGCCAAAGGCAAGACGTGTAGCCGCATCCGCAAAGGTCAGCTCCTGCCGACTGGTGAAAATCACCGGTGTTTGATCCGCCGCAACGGCACCGTTCACCGCCTCTAGCACCGTGGCAATAATCTGCGCTTCTGCGGTGGCACTGTCTTTGAGGGGAGCAACCGGCACTTCAATGGGGGCAATATCGGGTTCTGAGAGTAACACCTCTAGCTGCTCGGTGGTTTTACGGACGTGGGAACCCACCAGCACCACGCCGCGCCGCCCGGGGCGACAATAGGTCGCCATCGCCTCCGGTGGGATCGGCTGCGGCGGTAACTGAGCCAATGCCGTGAGTAAGCTCGCCGCACTGCGAAATAAAAACCGCTTGCCGCCACTGGCAACCTCAAGAACGGCAGCAGCAAACTGATCCAGATCCGCTTGGGTTTCGGCATCCACAACCCCACAGACATTCCCCGTCAAGCGTGCTAACCGCTGAGCCAACCCAGCACTGCGCAGATCTGGCAGTAAAATGCGCTCCACTGCCGCTGCAGGAATGCGTCCTGCCGTTTTTTCCGCCACATACTCCGGCAGATAACTATGGCGATAGCCAAACACTGAATCCCGGGCAAACTCCGTTTCATGCACTGGCACAGGCTGCCCCTCAACCATCAGAACATGCTGGCTGTTGCGGGTAATGCGTCCCCCCTCCAGAAAGGCTGGCACCAGAAAATGGGCATCAAACGGTCCTAGCTCCGCAGCAATGACATCGGTTTCAAGGGGATAGTGCCCCCGCAGGGTTGAGTCAGAGCGGCTAACCACGATATAGTCGCTGACTCCTGTTAGCGCCAACGCTTGCTTCAGATGACGGCAGACGGTGCGCGTGACCTCAGCCGCCTCAACCGCCGGTAAGGCGCGGGTATTGGTGAGGATAAAAAAGATGGGGACGCTATCGGTTAACCCCGTGCAGAGGGTGTCCACATCCCAGCGGGTCAACAGCAGGCAACTATGAACGGTTTGGGAGCCGGTGGGGTCATCGTCTAGCACAATGATTTTAGGTTGAGCCATGATTATTATTCCCCTAAGCGAAGGTTAGCTCGCCATTCACCTCAAGGCGGGTAAACTGATTCAGCGTTAGGAACTGCTCTCCAAGGGCTTCTGCCACACTAGGGGTAATCCAGCCCAATTGTTTCAGCAGTTGAATGGCGACAGCATACTTCGCACGCTTAGCACCATCAGTGACTTTGATGGCCAGCCCCATCCCTTCCCCAACCCGGCCAAGGCATTGAATCCCTTCGGCACCGGATTTGCTCAGCACTTCCCCTTCCGTGAGGCGCATGAGTTCGCTGTCAAACTCCCCCGACCCCGCCACAAAATCCGGATGGTGGGTCATGGCTCGTACAACGCGCTCCATCGCCCAGTCATTGCCGGAGGCTAACTGACCGTAGAGGGTGGCCATTTGCACTAACTGCATCAGGTAGGTGGGGGCACCGCAGTCATCGTGGGCATAGATGAATTCTGCTGCGGGCATTTTCAACAGTTCTGCAACTTTAGTCAAAATTAGCTGTTGAACCGGATGATTTTTGTGCAAATAGCTGCCCAAAGGCCAGTTGCGTTGCTGACAGACGACGAGCATCCCTGCGTGCTTGCCAGAACAGTTATGGGCTAATGCCCCTTGCCGCCCTTGGGGAACCGGACATTGCAAGGCAGTGGGATCAAACATCGCCGCGCCACAGAATATTAAAGACCTGTCGCACTTGCTCAATGCGCCCTTGGTGAGAGCTACAAATAATTGCAAGGTCGCGATCGCTGAGGTCAAACCGCTCCATGGTGCCAGTGGTGGTCACCGCCAAGGCTTGTAAGGGTTTTAGAGCTGAGCGAATAAAGGCGGCAGTTTCGGCATTGCCCGCCAAGGCAAGGATACGCCCGCGGGCATCACACACAACCCCATGGGCATGATGCTTGGATTCAATAATTCCTTCCCGTAATAAACAGACCTCAAGAGGAGGGGACTGGGTTCGTTTCGCCATAGGTTATTAATTTAGGACACCATAAAACATTGCAGGGACTACAACCAGCCCCAAAGCCCAATCAGGCTAACGGAAAAGAGAAGGAGTATGATCAAGGTAACCCGTAACCGTTGCAAAATGGGCCGTAGCTCGTAGGTGTAAATCAGCCGATCTTGAGCGAGTTCTGCTTCTGGCTTTGGCCACTCTTGACCGTCGTACCACCCTGTTTCTTCGTAGATGACGGTGGGGCGTTGCAGGCGATCGCCCACGTAGAGCCAGCCTAAGATTAACCGCACAACGACCAGTAACACGAAGAGGTTTGCTCCAAGTACCCCCGCCACTGCCACCTTAGCGGGTGCTGCTTGGCTCGTCATGCTGGCGATCGCCAGTGGCCCACTCACCACCCCCGCCATCCCCCAAAGCAGTGCTAAACGGCGTTGAAAGCGGGGCAACGGCCACATAGACCAGCCAAAAAACCACGACCCTTGTAAATCGCGGTACTCGTTAATCGGTCGCTGATCCGCCGGAACAGGACAGAGCGTTTGAGACACAGTGGCAAAATGTGAAGACACTGCCTCCAGCATACCAGTCTCTTTGGGATCGTGGATCGATTCACGAGTGGATGAAACGCTGCCCTCAGCCCGTAAACTAGGGGATGGCACCCAACACGCCTGCGCTAGTGAGGCGAGACGTTTGTTGCTATAGTGATTAGTCCTTTCCCCTTTGCGGTAAGTCTGCATGGAATGGCATCAGGCCGACGTGGCTCAACTTCGACTGATCGATCAGCTTTTGGCTGGGCATAACCTCAGTCCAGCAGAGTACGACGTTGTCCGGCGGGTGGTCTATGCCACTGGGGATCTGGAATACCTCCATCTCATTCGGTACTCAGAGCAGGCGTTGCAGTCGGGAGTGGCGGCACTGGCAGCCCACGTCCCCATTGTTGTGGATGTCACCATGGTGCAGGTGGGACTGCTCCCTCAAACTCAAGACAGCTTTGCGAACCCCATCTATTGCGGTGCCGAAACCTTTACGCGACCGCAGCAGGAAAAGTCACGCATTGCCTTTGGCATGGAAACCTTAGCCCGTCGGCATCCAACGGCCATCTTTGTCATTAGTAGTGATTATTCTGCCCTTGAGCCGCTGCTGCTGTTGGTGGAAGCCCAAGAGATTCGACCCGCCCTCATTATCGATGCTGCCCCCAATTTTTTACCCCCCATTGGGGATCGCTTACAAAAGTCGTGGGTGCCCCATATTACGATCAAAGGCAGTAAGGGAGGGGTGGCTGTGGCTACAGCAATCGTGAATGGCCTGATTCAGTTGGCATGGACAGCCTATGGTGAACCCAACCCCTGACCCCTCTGAATGGCTGTGTATTGGCCAAGTGGTGGCTGCCCATGGCTTGCGGGGTGAGGTGCGCATCAGAGCATTTTCCGATTTTCCGGAGCGCTTTACCATCCCCGGGCAACGCTGGCTGCGCCACACCTACCGCGAGGAACCCGCCCCCGTGACGCTGGTGCGAGGGCGCTTTTTACCCCGATCCGAACAGTTTGTTGTCGCCTTTGCGGAAATTGACAACCGCACCGCTGCCGAGCACCTCAAGGGAGCAGACGTGCTAGTACCTGCCAGCGATCGCCCCCCGCTGGCGGCCAACGAGTACCATCTGATGGATTTAATTGGCCTCAGGGTTTACCAAGGCGATCGGTATGTGGGTCAGGTGGTAGGGTTAGTCAGTGCTGGCAATGACTTGCTGGAGGTAGCGCTGCCAGAGGCGGCTAATGCGTATATTCCTTTTGTGCCCGCCATTGTTACTCAGATTGACCTAGACCGCCAACGGATTGAAATTGATCCGCCTTTGGGCTTGCTCCCCTGATCATTCTCCCCCGAAATCGTTAATAATAGACTTACTTGGTTTTATTTATTTTGCCCCTAGTATTGAGAATCTGCTGAGTGAGTTGCCCCAACCAACCCCTTAAAAAGTTTTAACTCCCCCTACATTGCGGTAGCCCTGACCTGCGCAATCCCTAGCGATTGCCCTACCGCCATACAACATATTATCGCCGTCAGATATTTTGAGAGTCAGCATGAGCATTGGTAAAGTACGTATTTATGACCTATCTAAAGAATTAAACCTAGACAATCGCGAGTTACTCACGATCTGCGATCGCTTGGGCATTCCCTACAAAAGTCACAGCAGTACCATTTCTGATGTCGATGCCGATCGCATTCGCGAAACTGCTAAAACCTATACCCCTGAGCCAACCCCACCGAAAAAAGTGGCCTCCCCCCCAGGGCCAGTCAAAACAAATACCGCTCCTAAAAACCAGCAAATTGTTGCAGTTCACACCCAACCCCGCCCAGACACAGCGACTGCTTCCCCACAGTTGCAGCAACCTCCCAGCCGTCCCAAAGCTCCGGTGCGCCCCCACCCCCCTCAGCAAGCACGGGCTGAGGCTCCTAAACCCGTTCCTACCCCCGTCAAGCCAGAGCCTGCTCCTCCCAAGCCAGCCCCTGCCCTCGTAGCACCCCCAGCACGTCCCCAAAAAGCCGAGAAACCGGCACCACCGCGCAAAGAGTCTGCCAAAAAAGAGAAAGTCGCAGACGTACCCAAGGTTCATAGTCAAGATCGCATTGAAATTGTCCGTCGTCCGGCGCCACCCATCAAGCCAGAAATGGCACCCAAGCCAGCCCTGCCCGAACTGCAACCGCCGCCAAAACCCGTGGCACCAGTGCTGCGCTCCCCCACTCCACCGAAACTGCCCCCCGAGGAGTCAGGGATTGAGGTCTTGGATACCCGAACCATCAACAAAGTCATTAAAGATCGGCATCGCAATAAAGATCTTGAAGAGGAAGATAACAAGCGGAAGCTGCCGCGGAGCCTGAAGCCACGGGAAGAAACTATTGATGACGATGATGAGCTAGAGCTAAGTAGCCGTTTGGTGGGTCTGCCCCAAGTGACCGTGGATGTAAGTCAATCACTACAGCGTCCCCCCAAAGCAAAGCCCGCACGCACTAGCCGCCCTGCCACCCCAGTCACTAAACCAGAAAAACACCCTGAGAAGAAACCGCCCCGAAGTCGCGATCGCCGCCAAGAAACCGCCCCAGAACCCCCACCGGAGCGCATCACCATTGAAGGGGCAATGTCAGTGCAAGAATTGGCCAGTTTGCTGCGCCACTCAGAAGCTGAAATCATTAAAATTTTATTCTTTAAGGGGATTGCGGCCACCATTAACCAAACCCTAGAAGTAGAAACCATTGAACTGGTTGCCAATGAGCTAGGCATTACCGTAGAAACCGCCAGCCACAGTGCCGAGGCCGCGAAGGTCACTGAAATGCTCGAGTCCAGTGACCTAGACCATCTGCAACGGCGACCACCGGTTGTGACGATCATGGGGCACGTTGACCATGGTAAAACCAGCCTTTTGGATGCCATTCGCAATGCCAAGGTTGCCCAAGGCGAGGCCGGTGGCATTACCCAGCACATTGGTGCCTACCATGTGGATGTGGAGCAAAATGGCGAGAAGCACCAGATCGTCTTTTTAGATACCCCCGGTCACGAAGCCTTTACTGCGATGCGGGCGCGGGGGGCACGGGTGACAGACATTGCCGTTCTCGTGGTAGCCGCAGACGATGGGGTGCAGCCGCAAACCATTGAAGCGATTAGCCATGCCAAAGCGGCAAAGGTGCCAATCATTGTCGCTATTAACAAAATTGATAAAGAATCGGCGCAACCCGATCGCGTCAAGCAAGAGTTAACCGAGTTTGGCCTTGTCCCCGAAGAATGGGGTGGCGAAACGATTATGGTGCCCGTCAGCGCCTTGCAACAACAAAATCTTGATACGCTGCTAGAGATGATCCTCTTGGTGGCGGAGGTTGAAGATCTCTACGCCAATCCGGATCGTCCAGCCAAGGGAACCGTTATTGAAGCCCACTTAGATCGTGCCCGTGGCCCGGTGGCAACGTTGCTTGTGCAAAACGGGACGCTGCGAGTTGGCGATATTTTGGTGGCAGGGGCGTGTTTTGGCAAAGTTCGCGCCATGATTGACGATCGCGGCCAGCGGGTGGAAACCGCTAGCCCCTCCTTTGCTGTGGAAGTCCTAGGGTTGGCAGAGGTGCCTGCTGCTGGGGATGAGTTTGAAGTCTTTAGTGATGAAAAATCTGCACGGGCGATCGCCGAAGAGCGTGCTGCGGCTCAGCGGCAATCTCGTCTGGCTCAAGCGGCTACGGCGCGGCGGGTGTCCCTGACTTCGTTGTCAGATCAAGCCCGCGAAGGAGAGCTAAAAGAGCTGAACCTCATCCTCAAAGCAGATGTCCAAGGCTCCGTAGAGGCGATCTTAGCGGCCTTGAACCAGATTCCGCAGGATCAGGTGCAGCTGCGCATTTTACTAGCGGCTCCGGGGGAGATTACAGAAACCGATATTGATCTTGCCACTGCCAGTAATGCCGTAATTATTGGCTTTAATACCACCCTTGCCAGTGGTGCGCGTCAAGCAGCGGATCAAAACAATGTTGATATCCGCGAATACAACATTATTTACAAGCTCCTCGATGACATTCAAGGGGCAATGGAAGGGTTGTTAGAGCCGGAACTCGTCGAAGAAGACCTCGGGCAAGCGGAAGTGCGGGCTGTCTTCCCCCTCAGCAAGGGGGCGGTTGCTGGCTGTTATGTCCTCAATGGCAAGCTAGTGCGCAATTGCAAGGTGCGGGTGCTGCGACAGCAGGCCGTTGTGCACACTGGCATCCTTAGCTCGTTGAAGCGCATGAAGGACGATGTCCGTGAGGTGGCTGCGGGGTACGAGTGCGGTGTTCGCCTTGACGACTTCCAACTGTGGCAAGAGGGGGACATTATTGCCGCCTATCAAACCGTGACAAAACGTCGTAGTCTTGGCAGCGGTAGCGAGAAAACCTAAACTGAAGCAGAGTTGATCATTGATTGTGATCTACTGTTCAGGTTCGTGAGGACACTGGCATGGGACTGCAACGACGGGCATTTTTGCGCCGTGTAGCTCAAGGGGCAGGGGCTTTTGTTTTGGCAGCAGGCACAAAATCCCTATTGACGGGCTGTGCCGGTAATCTCGATACCGCTACGGAAGAGGGCAGGTCTGCTGCAGGGGTTGTTTCTAGTAAGGGGCTGTTGAACCCAGGCACGCTGGCGTGGGGTGCCGAAGCCATCAGTGGTGCCCCCTACGTGTTTTATGATCCGGTCAATCCTAGTCAACTCATTGGCTTTGAGGTGGAAATTGCCGACGCGATCGCCAAACTGATGGGTGTAAAGGCCGTATTTGTTGCAACTGCCTACGATCAGCTACCCGCCGCCTTAGCTGCCAACCGCTTTGATTTCATCCTCAACGGTTGGGAAATTACCTCCGATCGCGAGCGCACTCAGCGTTTTTCCCAGCCCTATTATCGCTACGGCCAGCAAATTGTGGTTCGTACCAATGACGAGCGGTTTGCCCAGTACGATGCTGCAAGTGATGTTACCCTTGCCAACTTGGCAGGGATGACGGTGGGCACCGGCATTGGCTACAAAGCTCAAGAAATTCTAGAGCAAGACCCTAACCTGAAAACCCGCGCTTATGATGGCAACTTGCCCTTCGATGATCTAGTGCAGGGACGGATTGATGCAGTGATGGTGGACTTTCCGATTGTGGCCTACTATGTTTTGGGATCAGGCCCCGGCGGCACGGTCAACCCAGCCCTAAAACCCATTGGAGTGCCAATTTTCCTGAACAATTACGTCATTGCCTTCAATGCCAGCAGCCCTAAAGCAAAAACCCTAGAAACAGAGGTCAATCAAGCCCTTGAAATTCTCAAGACCGATGGTACCCTGCGGCGAATTTATGAGCACTGGAAACTGTGGAATGATCAGCAAGCGCAAATTGGCATTGTTTAGGAGTAGGGGATGGAGTTAATCCAAGCGGCGTTACCGGCCTTTCTGCGGGGGGCGCTGAATACCCTTATTTACTGTGCGATTTCCTTCCCGATCGCCATTGTGCTTGGCATTCTCTTAGCAGCAATGACCACCTCCCCTTACCTGTTTTTGCGCTGGCCTGCTGCCGGATTTATTGAGGTGATGCGCGGTACCCCCATGATCACCCAACTGTTGTTGCTGTACTACGGTGTCGGGGCAGTTTTAGCGCAGATCAATTTAGCAACGTGGGTGAATGCGTGGACAGCAGGGGTCACGGCTCTAGCCCTTAACTATGCCGCTTACGAAGCAGAGGTCTTTCGGGCTGGCCTGGGCGGCGTGGATTCGGGTCAACGGGAGGCGGCGCTGTCCTTGGGGATGACCCAGCAGCAGGGGTTTGTGCGGGTGATTTTGCCGCAGGCGGCGCAAATTGTTATTCCACCCCTGATCAATGATTTCATTTATATGCTCAAGGATTCGGCCATTGTCAGTGTGATTGCAGGGGTCGATCTGACATCGGTGTTGCGGGTCTGGATCATCCGTCATAGTAGTCATCCCTTCCCCCTTTATGCCCTAGCGCTGGTGCTGTATTTGTTGATGAGTTTGCCGATCGCTGCGTGGGGGCGGCACATCGAACACCGTCTAAAGGCTAGAATGTCCTAGGGGTTGCCTCTGTTACCAGTTGCTGGAGCCAGTTGATGTTGCCTTCTGTGGGCGATCGCCTACACCTGACCTACCTGAGTGGTTCTAAAACCGATCCTGCTGGCCAAGATGTCATTGCTGGCTTGAGTTGTTCACCGCAAAAATATTTACCCTCCTACTACTTTTATGATGCCGTTGGGTCGCGGTTATTCGAGCAGATTACTGACCTGCCAGAGTACTACCTCACCCGCACCGAACTAGCGCTGCTGAGTCAACACGCCAAAGAAATTGCCACCCTGACCGGCATCTGTGAATTAATTGAGCTCGGCAGCGGCAGCGATCGCAAAATCCGTTACTTACTCTCCGCCTATGCCCAGCTACAACCTCAGCTTGTCTATCGTCCCATTGATGTCAGTGGCTCGATGCTCAAAACTAGTGCCATAGCGCTGCTGAAGGATTATCCCCAACTGTGGATCAATGGCCTTGTGGGCACCTACGATATTGGCCTAGAGCACTTGCCCCCACCCCTTGCACCGCGACGCTTACTCTGTTTCTTAGGCAGTACCTTGGGCAACCTCTCACCGGTTGAGTGCCAACGTTTCTTCAGCCAACTGTACCGGGTGCTCAATGTTGGTGACTACCTGCTCCTAGGGGTTGACCTAGTGAAAGATACCAAGATTTTGCTTGCCGCCTACAATGATGCTCAGGGAATTACGGCTGCCTTTAACCGCAATATCCTTAGCCACCTTAACTGGCGATTTCAGGGCAACTTCGAGCCATTGGCCTTCGATCATCGAGCCATTTATAACCCAGTGGCACAGCAAATCGAAATGTATCTTGACAGCCAAAACACACAGACGGTAACCCTAACTGCCCTAGAATTGACCTGTGACATTGCCGCCGGGGAAAGCATCCTCACAGAAATCTCGCGGAAGTTTTGGCTGGATTCCCTAAGGTCAGACCTCGTGGCGGCTGGCTTGACGTGGGTTCGAGCCTTTACCGATCCAAACCACTGGTTTGCTCTATGTTTGTGTTGCCGGTGAACACACAGGAGGCGGTCTAGGGGGTAGCGAGTCCCCACCCCCCGCATAGACAGAGCCACAATACGCTCGTTAGAATTGGAAGGCTAACCGTGAAGAGCAGTTTGTAGGGAAACACCAGTGTAAATCTGGGGCTGTGCCGCAGCTGTGAGGGGAGCGATCCCTAAGCCAGAATGCCTACCTACTGCGGTTCACTCTATTTGTCTGCGTTGCACAGGCATGGAGTTATAGCGTGGTCGTTACTATTCAGCCCAACGATTCAATTCTTAATCCCCTGAGTTTTAGCCTTGATTTACCACCCTTACCCCAGCCCCGACCGCTACTGATGGTGGGGCATGGCACTCGCGATCCGCAAGGCCGCCAAGCATTTTTAGACTTTGCCCATGCGTATCATCAATTAGATCCTTGCCGCCCGGTCTTTCCTTGCTTCTTGGAGTTGACTCAACCCTCGATTTTTGAGGTTTTAAGCCAGTGTGCAGTAGAGGGCTACACCGATCTGTCGGTACTGCCGATTTTATTATTTGCGGCGCGCCATAACAAGTTTGATGTGACCAATGAACTGGATCGTGCTCGCCAAGCGTTCCCGCAGTTGCGCTATCACTACGGTCGCCACTATGGCATTGCCCCTGAAATTCTCACCCTCTGGCGATCGCGCCTTGAAATGCTCGACTCACCGGAATTTAACCCCCGAGGCATTGGCCGCGACGACACGGTGTTACTGGTGGTGGGACGTGGCTCGAGTGACCCCGATGCCAACGGCGATGTCTTCAAGCTAGCGCGGATGCTCTGGGAAGGTAGTGGCTACAAGACCGTTGAGGTGTGCTTTATTGGTATTACCCATCCCCGCCTAGAGGTAGGGTTTGCCCGCGCCAATCTCTATCAGCCGCAGCGGGTGATTGTCCTGCCCCACTTTATGTTCACTGGCGCACTGGTGAAAAAAATCTATACCCTGACCGCTACTGCCCAGCAACAGTACCCGGCGGTAGAATACGTTAACTTGCCGGAAATTGGGTTACATCCGCAGTTATTTTATTTAACGCGGCAACGGGAAATAGAAACCCTCACCGGCCAAGTGGCCATGAATTGCGAAGCCTGTAAATTTCGCTTGGCGGCGATCGCCCATGGTGCCGATCATTCCCACCATCACCACCACGATCACAACCATAACCATGAGTCTCATTCCCACGGGCATCATCACCCCAGTGTGAATTTAGATCATCTACCCAGCTACCATCAACGGATTTGGCAGGTTCCCTAGGGGGATGGCCACCTAAGGAAAATGCTAGACTAGGGGGTAATGATCCCTTTTTTCAAGCTTGGACGGGGCTTGTTTATGGCGATAAAGTATCCTCCCCAGACGGTTGATCGCGTTTTGATTTTTGACACGACGCTGCGGGACGGAGAGCAGTCTCCGGGAGCCGCACTGAATGTAGATGAAAAACTCACGATCGCCCGTCAACTGGCTCGGCTAGGGGTGGATATTATTGAGGCTGGTTTCCCTTTTGCCAGCCCTGGAGATTTTGAAGCCGTGCAGCGGATTGCCGAAGTGGTGGGCACCGAAACAGGGCCAGTGATTTGTGGCCTAGCACGAGCCACCCGCTCGGATATTGAAGCGGCAGCCAACGCCTTAAAACCGGCCTACTATCCACGCATTCATACGTTCATTGCCACCTCTGACATTCACCTTGAGTACAAGCTCAAGAAAACCCGCGCAGAGGTACTAGAGATTGCCCCAGAGATGGTCGCCTATGCCAAATCCTTTGTGGAGGATGTGGAATTCTCACCGGAGGATGCTGGCCGCTCTGACCCCGAGTTTCTGTACCAAGTGCTTGAGCGGGTGATTGCGGCAGGCGCCACCACAATCAATATTCCCGATACAGTGGGCTACACCACACCGGCAGAGTTTGGAGCCTTGATCAAGGGTATCAAGGAAAATGTGCCGAACATTCAGCAAGCGGTCATTTCAGTCCACGGTCACAATGATCTTGGCTTGGCGGTGGCCAACTTTCTTGAGGCAGTTAAAAACGGTGCCCGTCAACTGGAATGTACCATCAACGGTATTGGCGAGCGTGCGGGTAATGCTGCCCTCGAAGAACTGGTGATGGCACTGTACGTGCGGCGGCAGTACTTTAACCCCTTCTTGGGTCGCCCCGCCGAGTCGGAGGCTCCCCTCACGAATATCAATACCCGCGAAATCTATAAAACCTCGCGGTTAGTCTCCAACTTAACGGGGATGCTTATCCAACCCAACAAGGCCATTGTTGGTGCTAATGCCTTTGCCCATGAGTCGGGGATTCACCAAGATGGGGTGCTCAAGAACAAGCGCACCTACGAAATTATGGATGCTCACCTAATTGGCTTGGCAGACAACCAAATCGTTTTAGGTAAACTGTCGGGTCGCAATGCTTTCGCTACCCGTTTACGGGAGTTGGGCTTTGAATTAACGGAAACTGAACTCAACAAAGCCTTCTTACGCTTTAAAGATCTGGCGGATAAGAAAAAGGAAATCACCGACTGGGATTTAGAGGCGATCGCCAAGGACGAAACCCAAGGCATCGATCTACAGGGCTACCAATTGGAGTTTGTGCAAGTCTCCTGCGGTGATCATGCCCGACCTACGGCAACAGTGACGGTACGCACCCCCAGCGGCGAAGAACTCACAGATGCAGCCATTGGCACCGGTCCTGTAGATGCGGTGTATCGTGCCATTAACCGGGTGGTGCAAATTCCTAACCGGCTTATTGAATACTCAGTGCAATCAGTAACGGCGGGCATTGATGCCATCGGTGAAGTAACTATTCGCCTGCAGCACGAAGATCGCATCTATTCCGGTCATGCGGCCAACACCGATGTGATTGTGGCTTCGGCACAAGCCTATATGAATGCCCTCAATCGGCTTTACCGTGGTTTAGAGCAGCGGGTGTTGCATCCTCAAGTGTAAGGAAGGTTCTAGAGCTTAAAGGATGTTATGGCGGAGTTGGTTCCCTCACCGAAGCTGTTAGAGCCTGAGGGGGTATATCTGTGTCCGGTGTGTCGCCATGGTCAGATTGCCCCTATGGTGCTCATGGACACCTATGCCTGTAATTTTTGCCGCCATATCCTCAGCATTGACCTCACCCATCAAACGGCACGCCTAGAAGACACGGCAATGGTGTTTCGCTGGCAGTGGACTGGCACCACGTGGCGATCGCTCAACACGCCGCCTGTCACCCTGACCTATACGGCCATTGTCCTTGGTGTGTTACTGATTACCCTGCCGCCAGGGTTAGTCTGGTTAGGGCAGCAGATGTTTCCGCCCCTCAGTGGCGATCGCTGGCACTGGTTTCCATTGTTTTGGGTGGGGTTAACATTTTTTGCCCATGCGGTTTTAGTGTTGCGTATTTTTGCCGGACTGGCACCGGTGCAACCGTTGTTTGGACGCGATCGCCACCGATGAAGGGAGTGATGCCAACGCTTCATTCGGGATCTACAGAAGCTTTACACCCTTGCCTATATGGGTGCCTATATGGGGTGTCGCTTAGAGGCCGCAGCCTATCATCCCGAACATTCATCAACCCCTTAGGCGACTTGCCGCTATCTACACTCCGGCAAAAAGAGCAGATCAGGATTTGCCAATATCTCAAGATTGATAATCTGCTCGTCCCCTGCAAACTCGCACAGTGCTTCAGCAAGTATTGAGTCTGTTGACTCCTGACCAAACCTACCACCACTAAAGCTGCCATTGGACGTACTGGTATTAGTGATTGTGACATTGTGAGGGTCAAGCAACCATAACCCTGGCTTACCAAGGGGCGCACTAGCATCGACACTACCTGTCACACTCAGTAGCTCTCGCCCAGAGGTTTCGACAAACCCGCCATCACCCCCTAAAGCTCCACCCCGCGCTGTAATCGTGCCATGGAATTGAGTGCTGTTATCTGCCCAATTAATCACCGTGCCGCCATTGCCATTCGTGAGTGCATCCGCATTCATCACGGTGTTGCTGTCCACAAAGAGGTTCTGGGCATTCAAACTACTATCTAGGCGACCTGTACCCGCTGTTCCCCCGAGATAATCACCTCCAACTAAAACCGTGCCACCACCCGTCCTCCCAGATGCATTAATGTTCGCTCCAACCACCGCAATATTCTGATTGGCCAAGACAGTCACACTGCCGCCAATCCCAGTTGGATGCGACACATCAATCGTCCCACCCACGACCGCTGTGGCTCCCTGCATTGGAATGCTTACTTTGTTTGGGTCATGGACGAGAGCAATCGAGCCATCGGGATTTTGAATCACGCTATTTACCCGCTGCTCAGGGGTGCTTCCCGTCAATAACGTGGGCAAATCAACCGCAGTAATCTCGCCGGTAATGCGCTCCTGCGGAATCTCTAAACTGAGAATCATCCCATCCTGCGAGACCCGCACCATCCCTGTCTCCGGCACCGCTTGTACTGTGACCCTGCCCCCCGGTGCCGCTACTGTCCCGGTATTAATCACTTGATGCGCCATCAGGGTCAGTTGTTGCCCCTCCTTCACCCTCAGGTGTCCTTCATTAATCAGAATTCCTTTGCTGTTGAATTCAAAGCCGGTGGGGTTGCCGAGGAGAGTCGCGTAGGTATTACTAGGACTAAAGAGGTCAAAGACCCCGCCTTCAAAATGAACCCGAGAGGCGGTACTGGCATGAAAGGCAGCGGGGACATTTAAGCGCGCATTGGAACCAAAGACAATGCCAGCGGGGTTCATTAGATAGAGATTACTAGTGCCGCCACTGACTTGAATGAGGCCATTAATGTAGCTCGCATTGCCGCCATTCACGCCAGCGAGGATATTGCGGACGTGGGGGTTCGAGAGGAAGTTAGCAATTTGTCCTTGACTGAGGCCAAAGTCACGGAAGAGGTAAACTACTCCCAGCTAAAGCAGGGAGCTTTCAGTAGCCCTGCAGTTAGCAAGCCAACCGCGAGCCTCTGGGGTGGTTTACAACACCCCCAATCGACCGTTACCAGTGCCTTGAACAACCGTTTCTGGTGTCCGCAGTACAATTATAACCTAAAACAACTGAAGTTGCTAAAGGAGCTTTCCTCCCCGCACTGAAGTACGGGGCTTCCAGCCCTACCCGATGTGAAAGAGGTTCTGACCATTACCTGAAAAGGTGCCGCCGCTGATGTCGAACTGTTGGCCGGTTTGGGTGACGTGGGTGCCCGTACCGTTGGGGTCTGGGATAATTTGGCCGAGGGCTGAGGCGGGTAAGAAGGTGCCTACCGCGCACAGCAGGCCTGCCCACAGGGAACGGTGGTGCAGCATAGTGCTTTAAGAGAGCACACTAATATACACTAACATAGATCAATGATGACTTAATCCATAGAAAAACGAAACAGATTTTACAAAACGTAAGGTGCGGTTAGGGATTTTGGTTAACTCACAAAACTCAGAAGACCCTCACCCTAAATCCTAAAAAGGCTGCATTGGGGTTTGCGGTGAAGGCTACGCGGGCTTAGCATTTGATGCGCAAGACAAAGAGCGTATTCAACCCATAGAGCATTTTGGGTGGGAATTAAAAGCCTTTATCCACCGATTTAAACCCAAGGACTCGGACCCGATTCAACAGTTAGTCGAGCTTGGCATTTGACTGAACCTATCTCACCACTGCAAGAATTATTTTACTCACTGCTGCTACTATGCTAGGCTGCACCTCACCCGTAATCGCTCGTGGTCACCCCCTGCGAGGTGTCACCTGCCCCAGCGCCGCCAGGCCACTCGCTCGATGCTGACTCAGCCAGTGAGACACGGTCGTACGATGGCAGCCACTCATTTGGTCTAATTGGTCAACACTCGTTGCTTGGTCTGTTGTTAGCCACCACAGCACTTGCACCCAACTGCGTTGAGCGACCCGTTACTGCTGGGTCAAGACCGCTTTTAGCTCTGTAGAGGATTCAGCAATATCGATTTTTGAGGACTCCAGACATGGGAGGTTAGGCAATACCATCTTCCTTTATGTGTAGCAAATTTTTCGAAAATTGATATAAGTTAGGGTGTGGCGGGGATTTGTCTCCCACAGTTGGAAATGGTATGATTTGCGAGGTTACAAATTTCATCCTGTTTCCCAGAGACTTGCAGTAAGGTAGGGCATTGCCATGGCATCGTCACCCGTTGCGCCCGTTGTTTTAGTGATTTTGGATGGCTGGGGCTACCGCGAAGATTCCCATGGTAACGCAATTGCCAACGCCAAAACACCGGTGATGGATAGTCTGTGGCACGCGTATCCCCACACCTTAATTTGTACCTCTGGAAAAGCAGTGGGGTTGCCGAAAGGACAGATGGGCAATTCTGAAGTTGGGCACTTAAATTTGGGTGCAGGTCGTATTGTGCCTCAAGAGTTGGTGCGTATTTCCGATGCTGTGGAAGATGGCAGCCTTTTTGACATTCCGGTGCTGGCAAATCTTTGTCAAACCCTAAAAGAGCGCAATGGCAAGTTACATTTAGTGGGGCTATGTTCAGCAGGAGGGGTTCACTCCCACATTGAGCATCTGTACGGCTTGGTGGAGTTAGCCAAACGCTATGGTATTGCCGAGGTATGCATCCATGCGATTACCGATGGCCGTGATACCCCACCGCGGGATGCCGCTGGCGTGTTGGCAGAGATGGAGCAACGATTGGCACAAATGGGGTGTGGCCAAGTTGTCACGGTGAGCGGTCGGTACTATGCCATGGATCGCGATCGCCGCTGGGATCGTACCGAAGCCGCCTACCGGGTCATGACCCAGAATGACAACATTCAGCCCCTCAGTGCCAGTGAAGTAGCCACGAAGTCCTATGCCCACAACTTGGGGGATGAATTTATCCAACCCATCCGCATTGCCCCCGGAGCGGTAGAACCGGGAGATGGACTTATTTTCTTTAACTTCCGCCCCGATCGCGCCCGGCAGCTAACCCAAGCCTTCATTGACCCCAACTTTAGTGGCTTTGAACGGGAATTGATTACGCCACTAGCCTTTGTCACCCTGACTCAGTATGATGCAAGCTTCAATTGTGGTGTGGCCTTTCCGCCGCAAAACCTCGACCATATTCTCGGGGAAGTGATCGCTGAGCATGGCTTGAAACAACTGCGAGCCGCAGAAACAGAAAAGTATGCTCACGTCACCTATTTCTTTAATGGGGGGTTGGAAGAGCCATTTCCAGGGGAAGACCGGATTTTAATCCCAAGTCCGATGGTGGCCACCTATGATCAAGCCCCAGCCATGTCGGCGGCAGCGGTTACCGAGGCTGTGAAAGGGGCGATTGAAACCCAAGAATATGCCCTTGTGGTGGTAAATTTTGCCAATCCAGATATGGTGGGGCATACTGGCCAAATGGCAGCAACCATTGAAGCGATTGAAACCGTGGATCGCTGCGTTGGGGTCATTGTTGAAGCGACCACAAAAGTGGGGGGAACCCTGCTCATCACTGCGGATCATGGCAATGCTGAGTATATGATTGATGCCGATGGCAATCCGTGGACTGCTCATACCACCAATCCAGTGCCGTTTATTCTTGTAGAAGGCGAAAAACGTAAAATTCCTGGGCATGGCGCACAGGTCGTTCTACGGGAGGATGGTTGTTTAGCGGATATTGCACCAACAATTCTTGAAATTTTGGGCTTGCCCCAGCCAGTGGAAATGACGGGGCGATCGCTCATTGTGAGCGCCCCCTACGAAAGCCGCCTGAACCGTACACCCCTCTCCGTCAAGCTTTAACTCATGAGGGGTTCGGGGAGTAATACGTCCCGCGCTATCGCCGTAGGATCAGCCTCGGGAGGATGTCACGAGGCACTACGTCAGCAGCTTAGATACCGGAACCGTTCAAGAATTCCTCAATGGCGCGATCGCTGAGGCGACAGTTGCGACCTTGCGCCAATACTGGCACCTTTTCCTGCTCTTGCTGTTGATTTTGTAGAGCCTGCACCTGTTTTTCTAGTAGTTCAATGCGGTCTAGCAAGTAGCGAATTGCCTCTGCCTCTGAGTCTGGTAGCTGGCCATGCTCTAGAGGGGCGATTTTGGCTCCGGCGCGATACACTACCCGCCCAGGAATACCCACCACCGTACAGTCGGAGGGGACATCCCGCAACACCACTGACCCTGCGCCAATGCGGACATTATCGCCAATCGTGAGATTGCCTAAGATCTTTGCGCCTGCGCCCACCACGACATTTTCACCAAGGGTGGGGTGCCGCTTGCCCGTTTCCTTGCCTGTACCACCGAGGGTCACTCCCTGATAGATCAGGCAGTAATTGCCCACAATTGCGGTCTCGCCAATCACAACCCCCATGCCATGGTCAATAAAGACCCCTTTGCCAAGGGTTGCGCCCGGATGAATTTCAATGCCCGTTAGAAATCGTGCTAAGTGCGACAGAGCACGGGGTACAAAGGGAAGCCCAAGCCGCCATAACCAATGACTAAAGCGGTGCAAGACAATTGCCTGTAAGCCCGGATAGCAGAACAGAACTTCTAGCCAGTTGCGCGCTGCTGGGTCGCGCTCAAAGATGATCTGAAAATCGGCCTTTAGGACACTTAGCACAGCAAGCTCCTTCGCTGCGGTTGGCAACGTTGTGCATTTTTGATCTTAACAATTTGTTGCCCAGTTGGCGATCGCCACCAAGGGAATCCACTGCCCAGAAGCACACAAAATATAAGATAAGACAGTCTTTTCATCTATTAAGGCGTACAGTTTCAATCCTCGATCGCCCCGTTGGCGAAGCCTGCCGTAGGCATAGGACGATCGCAACCAGATAATCTGCATCAACAAGGCAGGAGAAGAGCAAGCGCAACCACAGTTTACAGTCCAATGAATGCTTAGCAATGGCAGCTAGTTCTTGCTGCACCGTCTCTGGTAGCGCCAAGTCAATTTCATCAGCCTTAGCCGCTGCCTCAATTTGGGCATAGGTTGACCGATCCACTTTCGCCAACCGATTTTTCAGCTCATTAACGCATGGCAAACCGCTGTGGTGGCCATAAATGATAACTGCAAGGGGGGAGGAGTTTTTTGTGTATGCCAGTAGTGCACCATACTTAGCATGGGGCACTGACTTGTTTGCCCGTTGATGTTTGGCGCACCCTTGCAGATAGGCTTGAAAGTCTGGGTTGTATTTACCGAGGTCGTGCCAGAGACCCGCATAATACCCCATTTGGGGGGTGGCTAACTTCTCTGCCAAGGTGCGCGATCGCGCCGCCACTTTTTGTAAGTGATGTGCAAGACCATGCCAGTCTCCAGATGCATTAGGGTGTGGGCATAGGCCGACGGTTGAGTCATGATTAGTCAGCGGTAGGGGTTAGAACCGGTGGCTGTTACACTTTTGCAACGGTTTTCAGCGAACTTTATGATAGATGATAAAATCGAATTAGAAAAAAATTATAGAGTTTAGGAGTTACACGCATCACTCAGTAAATTCCATGGCACTTTGGCTATCATCATTACTCTGGGCATTACAGCCAATTTTGGTTCCCCTTTGCTTTTGTGGGGCATGGCTACTGCTAGCACTCCTCGCATGGAATCTTTGGCGGTTTTTTCAGGAGGGTTTGGCGATCGCCCAGCGAATGCACAAAATTCCCTGTTCACAGTGTCGGTTTTTTTCTGGAGACTATCGCCTCAAGTGTTCTCTCCATCCTGACTGGGCAGCAACAGAAGCGGCAATTCACTGCCCAGACTATGACATTCACAACGGGTAGGGCTGGAAGCCCCGTACTTCAGTACGAGGAGGAAAGCTCCTTTAGCAACTTCAGTTGCCATATTACCATTTAGGCGCATAAAATGAACTCATGCCACAACAAATACTGACCATTGTCTGTCAACTAAATCCCACTGCAGAGCAAATTGTCAAGCTAGACCAAGTTCTGCAGGGCTTCGCTGAGGCTTGCAGATACATCAACAGTACCATTTGCCCCAGCATTACTAACAAGAACCGTATTCAGAAAGAAGTTTACAGAGCAGTACGACAGCAATTCGGCTTAACCGCTAACTTGGCTGTCAGGGCTTGTGCCAGAGTTGCCGCTAACCGCAAGGTGGGAAAGGTTAAGGAATTCAGGGCTACTTCTGTGGATTATGATGCTCGCCTGTTTGACTACAGAGCGAAAGAACAATGCGTTAGCCTCTCCACCCTAGACGGACGGGAACGCATTCCCTTAGTGGTGGGTAACTACCAGATAGAAAAACTCAAGGGCAAGAAGCCTACTTCTGCCACTCTCTGCAAACGCAAAGATGGTAAGTTTTATATCCACATCCAAGTAAAGGAAGAATTGCCAGAACCTCAGACTGGACATGGGGTTTTGGGCGTTGACTTTGGTAGGACAGACATTGCACATACATCGGAAGGAGACAACTGGCATGGACAGCAGTTAACTAAGGTACGAGACCACTACTCCAAACTGAGGGCGGTACTCCAGCAGAAAGCCAGTAAAGGCACACGCAGTTCTAGGCGTAGATGTCGGGAACTGGTGAAACGGCTATCTGGCAGGGAGAGACGCTTTCAGGCATGGGTGAACCACTGCATTTCTAAGACCATTGTGGCAAGGGCAAAAGCAACGGGCAGTGTTATTGCTTTGGAAGACCTGACAGGGATACGGGAGCGCACTAATCAAGTACCTCGTTCTAAAACAGAGCGTAGGCGTGCCAACAGTTGGGCGTTTTACCAACTGCGTAGCTTCATTAGCTACAAGGCACTCAAAGCAGGTGTGGGAATAGTGCTAGTTAATCCTCGCTACAGTAGTCAAACTTGCCACAGATGCCTGCATATTTACCCCGACCCAAAGCAGTCCTATCGCACTGGGAAGCAGTTTAAGTGTGGGCATTGTGGCTGGACAGGAGACGCAGATTTCAATGGTGCTAGTGTAATTGCGCTTTTGGGGGCTGTCGTAAACCAGCCTAGAGGCTCGGGTCTGTCTTGTTCTCTTGCAGAACATAACAGGCTCAGGGCTACTGAAAGCCCCTGACTTCAGTCAGGGGAAGTTTACTAATTACTCTCTAACATTAACATTTCACCATTGCCTACGTTTGGAAAGGGGATAACATTGCCTGCACAGTATCCGCAACTAGTCATCTCCACAGAAGCCAGCACCTACATTGTTCCCCTCACCCAAGGAAACTCGTGGGTCATTGGTCGGGGCAAAGACTGCACTATCGTCCTAGCGGATCGCTGGTCGTCTCGACGTCATGCCATGGTGCAGCGTTTAGACACCGAAGATTATTACCTCATTGACCTAGGTAGTCGCAATGGCTGCGTCCTCAATGGCCAAACCATTCAAGTGCCGACCCTCCTAAAAACCGGCGATCGCTTCATCATTGGCAAAACAACCCTTGAGTTTCGCACTGACGAAGCCGTCTCAACCATGCCGCCAGAGACCCCTACTGCGCTCCAACCCCTTGTCCTGATCATTCAACCCCCGGGCATCCAAGTCCAGATTTGGCAAGAACTATTACGCAGTCAAGGGTTGCAAGTCGTCGTTGAATCCGGAAAAATTAACAGTCGCCGCATTATTAGTGATTTTATTAGTGTCATGCACCGGAATCCTGACATATTGATGTTAGATTCCCAGCTAGAAACGCCGGATATTAGCAAGCTCTTAGAATGGGTCAAGGCCACCTATCCCAAGCTGCGCAGTTTTATTATTGACCGCTACGATAATCACATCTCCCCCATGCAGCGGCAATGGGCAACCCAGTACGGTGCCATTGATTGGTTGCCCGCACTGCCGGATGACAACTTAACCATGTACGGTGCTGAAGTTGCCGCCCAGTTAAAGCGTGTTCTCAAAGCCTTGGGTCGCAGTAATCTAGAACAAGAAAAACTGGCTGTTTCACTGCTCAACCTGCAACTAGCCACCAATGATGATTTACCCTCGCAACTGCTCAGCGAGTATATCAATCAGCCGCCGTCTCTGCCCCAATAACTGCAGGTAATTGATCCACCTCAAAATACTGATAAAAGCGTTCTGTCACCTGTAGCGTATAGGAGCGGCCATGGCTTTCCCGCCGCCGTTGCACAAAACCGAGCTCCACTAGCTCATGAATGTGTTGATAGGCACTGGAGCCACGCAGTTCAATCAGTTCTGTTTGGCGAATGGGGCCGCGCAAGGCAACCATCGCCAAGGTACGCTGCACCGCAATCCCCAACTCAACAGGCACTAAAGACTGTACGAGGTCTTGATAGCGAGGCTTCAATTGCAGGCTATACTTCCCCTCTACTTCGACAATTTCTAAGGCTGTTTGGCGGTGAGCATAGTCATTGAATAGCTCAATCAGAGCCAGCTCCACAGCCGTTGCCTCGTGACCTGCTAGATCTGCCAATTGGTGAAGCGTGAGAGGCTGAGCTTTCAGATACAGGATGGCTTCCACCCGCATTGTTAGCTCTGCTAGGTCAGCGATAGCTGAGTCATGGGCAGGGGGGTGATCCGGTTCAGGAGCCATTGGCACGCAAAGACCTTAGAACGAGGGAGGACAGTGCCAGTATTGTCGCAGGTTGATGACGGTGCCAAGAACAATGAGGGCGGGGGTTTGGATGTGCTCCTGCTCACAGGTGGCGATCGCGTCCGCGAGAGTAGTAACAACGACGCGCTGCTGCGGTGTTGTACCTGCTTCAATAAAGGCCAAGGGGGTTTGGGGCGATCGCCCCCCCGCTAACAGTGCAGGCACAATGTCCCCTAAATGGTGCAACCCCATATAGATCACAATCGTATCCACCGCGGTTGCCAACGCGGCCCAATTCACTCGCGGCTGATAGCGACCTGCTGCCTCATGGCCTGTTACAAAGACTACAGACGAACTAAAGTCACGATGCGTCAGCGGAATCTGCGCATAGGCCGTTGCCGCAATGCCACTGGTCACTCCGGGCACTACCTCCACCGGAATCCCTGCTTGCACCAAAGCCAGACACTCCTCCCCACCACGGCCAAAAATAAAGGGATCTCCCCCCTTAAGGCGTACGATCACCGCGTGCTGCTGCGCCAACGCAATCAGGCGCTCGCTAATTTGCTCTTGAGACAGAGTATGGTTACCGCGCCGCTTCCCCACATGAACCTTCAACGCACGAGGGTTGATAATTCCAAGAATTTCTGGACTGATGAGGGCATCGTAGAGAACCACATCGGCGCACTCTAAGAGGCTTTTTGCCCGCACGGTTAAAAGGCCAACATCCCCTGGGCCTGCCCCCACCAAATACACCTTGCCGACAATTGCTGGTTTACTCATGCCTGCTGGTTTACTCATGCCTTTAGTCTATCGCCAACAATTCTGGGGGTAAGTTCTCCCACCCCTGCCCTTTACGGACTAAGGCCGGTGGCTCCACCGTGAAGTCAAGAATGCTAGACATTTGTTGTCCGGGTGGCTCGCCCGTATCGAGGATGAGATCCACACGCTTATCAAGCGTATCAAATAGCTCAGCGGTATTGATATAGTAGGTTTGGTCATCAGGCAACCGTGCTGAGGTTGAAATAATCGGGTTGCCAAGTCCCGTGAGCAGCGCTTGGCTGACCGCATGATTCGGCACACGAATTCCTGTGGTTTTCCGCTTAGGATTTTGGACTAAACGGGGTACCAGCTTAGTGGCTGGCAGTAAAAACGTATAAGGCCCCGGAACCAAGCGGCGCATCAGCCGATATGCCGCATCACTCACGTAGGCGTAATGGGCAATATTAGACAGCGACGAGCATAAAAACGTCACTGGCTTATCGTTCGAGAGTTGCTTGAGTTGGCGTACCCGCTGTACGGCTCCTTTATTATTCATGTCGCAGCCAATGGCATAGACCGTATCTGTGGGGTACAGCATAATTGCCCCCTGCCGCAGCGCTGCCACAATTTGCTCAATGGTGCGCTGTTGTGGATTAACGGGGTGGAGGGTAAAAATCTCTGCCATGTTGGTATCTATGGTACACCTAGGTAAACACGGCAGTGCGGTTTCCATAGACCAGAACGCGGTTTTGTAGGTGAAGGCGCACGGCTCGCGCCAGCACAATGCGCTCTAGATCTTTACCCTTGCGAATCAGGTCGGCCACCGTATCGCGGTGGCTCACAGGAACCACAGCTTGCTCGATGATTGGGCCTTCATCTAGGTCAGCCGTGGCATAGTGGGCTGTTGCCCCAATAATTTTCACTCCCCGCTCATGGGCACGATGGTAGGGGTTTGCACCCGCAAAGGCAGGTAAAAATGAGTGGTGAATGTTAATCACCTGTGAAAACTGCTCTAAAAACTGGGGGCTGAGGACTTGCATATACTTTGCCAGAATGACTAAGTCAATCTTGTAATCGTTCAGAAGCTGTAGTTGCTTGGCCTCTGCCATAGGCTTAGTGTCTGGTGTGACCGGAATGTAGTGAAAGTCAATGCCAAACTGCTCGGCGATGGGACGCATCTGTTCATGGTTACTGAGAATCAGCGGAATCTCTGCGGGTAAATCTCCCGCCCGCTGTCGCAGGATCAAGTCCCAAAGACAATGCTCCTGTCGGCTCACCCAGATCGCCAAGCGGTAGGGCACATCTGAGGCTCGGAGTTGCCAGCGTACCCCCTGCCAACTGGCAAAGAGTTTCTCTCGCTGGGCATAGTTAATAAACGTGGCGCCAATTTGCTCGCGGGGAATGCCAAACCCATCCAGTTCCCACTCCAAGCGCGACAAAAAGATACCGGCCACTGCGTCGGTATGGTGATCGGCATGGATGATGTTGCCGTTGTAGCGATAGACAAACTGCGCCAGCTTAGCCACTAGTCCTCGTTGATCGGGACAGGAGATCGAGAGGGTCATGGTGGGCGATGGCATGGGCACCTCGGTCAAGACGGGTAACGGTCTCAGAGGGTCTAGGGGCGATTTGTATTCTACTGCGGCAGTTGAGATTGTCTGTGCGCTGCTTGGCCACAAGCAAAAATTTTCCCCTACAATCAGAACAAGGGTCTAAGTAATTATACGGATTTAGGGATGTCTATACCGCAGAGTGATGGGTTTGAGTATTCACTGCTCTCAGAGCGAGAACTACAAGTACTAGAGCTAGTGGCTGCTGGCTTGACCAATCATGATATTGCTCAAAAGTTAGACATCAGTAAGCGGACAGTCGATAACCACATCAGTAATATCCTGACCAAAACAAAGTCAGAAAATCGTGTGGCCTTAGTCCGCTGGGCACTGGCGTGGGGCAAGGTTTGCTTGGATAATGTGAACTGCTGTGCCTTGCCGACCTCCACCGAAACCACACCACCAGCGCTATGAAGGAGCAGGTGTACTACAACAGCCAAATGCCCTTGGCGGTCTATCGGGAAATGGCAGCACACCTAGGGCTGCTAGAGGGCGTGGAGGTGCGCTTACTGCCCCAAACAAGTCCCCAGTTTGACTACTCCCTCAGCCAAGTTGCTGGGGTTGCCCTAGGGGTTCCTGAGAGCCTACCCCCTACCTTAGTGCGTCAGCTAGAGCACATCCTACAGCACTATGGCGATCGCTACGGCGGATGGCAAACGGTATCTTCCACTTAAGGATTGACATCGGTTGAGAGCGTCCCCCCCGCAAAAGTTAGAATAGTTTTGTTTTCTCGGAGTTTAGGATCTTGGCTCAAGGATTGCGAGTAGGGGTTTTAGGGGCAACGGGTGCCGTTGGCACCGAAATCCTTGGCATTTTAGCGCAGCGATCGCTCCCCATCGCAGACTTACGCCTGCTGGCTTCACCGCGCTCGGCGGGGCAAACCCTGACCTTTGCTGGTACCCCCCTCCCAGTGCAAGCCGTGAGTGCTGAAACGCTGCAAGGGCTAGATTTGATTTTAGCCTCTGCCGGAGCTAGCGTCTCGCGGCAGTGGTTACCCATTGCTGTTCAGGCCGGGGCGATCGCCATCGATAACTCTAGTGCCTACCGCATGGAGGCCAATGTGCCCCTAGTGGTTCCAGAAGTGAATCCCCAAGACTTAAAAGATCATCAGGGGATTATTGCCAACCCCAACTGCACCACCATTCTGATGACAGTGGCGCTATGGCCGCTGCACCAAGTCCGACCCATTCGGCGAATTATTGCCGCAACGTACCAATCTGCCAGTGGTGCCGGTGCCAAAGCCATGCAAGAACTCAAAGACCAAGCCCTTGACATACTCAAAGGAAACCCTCCCCGCACAGCAGCGTTTCCCTATCCCTTGGCATTCAATCTCTTTCCCCATAACTCGCCTCTTAATGACCAAGGCTATTGTCAAGAAGAAATGAAAATGATCAATGAAACCCGCAAAATTTTCCATACCCCTGACCTGCGCTTGAGTGCCACCTGTGTGCGGGTGCCTGTTCTGCGCGCCCATTCTGAAGCACTCAATGTCGAATTTTTTGAGCCGTTTCCTCTAGCCGAGGCTCGGAATCTCCTGCAGCAGGCGGCGGGGGTAGCGTTTGTTGAGGATTGGGAGCGCAACTACTTCCCGATGCCCCTTGAGGCCACAGGTAAAGACCCCGTCTTTGTGGGACGACTCCGGCAAGACCTCTCAGAACCCAATGCCCTAGAGTTGTGGTTGTGTGGCGATCAAATTCGTAAAGGAGCAGCCCTGAATGCGGTGCAAATTGCTGAGTCCTTAATTGCACAGGGTTTAATTTAAGATCAATGGCTGATGTGAATCTCAAACGTCAACAGCACCCTCGCGAAGCCCTTGATCGGCTGGTGATTGAGCGGCTGCTTCAAGAAGACATGAGCGACTACAATTTGGCGGAGTTAGGCCGCCTGCTCATTCGCTACGAGGGGTTTCCTGGAGCCGAGGGCATTAAGACACAGCTAGCCAACATTCTGGAACGGTGGGGGTTGACAGAGACTGAGCTTTTTGAGCGCACCCGCGCCATCCATGCCAAAGGGGGAATCTATAAAGTTGGCAGTAACAAGCGGGAGGATTGGACCTAGACCCTCAGCTTAAGGACTATTGGGTTGTTAAAAAATCTTAAAGGCTAAAGTTGGTAGAAAAATCTTACAATCGGCGCTCAGGAAGAGCTAGAGGGCTTTCTGGAGCTGGCACAAAAATGATAGAGTACAAAAAATTCCCATTTAAACTGCTGTAAATCCTGTCCTCTTGAGAAGGGAGTATTCATCACTTTGGAGAGCCATAAAGAGAAAATTCTCGTCGTTGACGATGAAGCGAGTATTCGCCGCATCCTCGAAACCCGCCTATCCATGATTGGTTACACCGTGGTTACGGCGGCTGATGGCGAGGAAGCTCTAACCACATTTCGGCACGAACAGCCTGATTTAGTTGTGCTGGACGTGATGATGCCCAAGTTAGATGGCTATGGCGTGTGTCAGGAACTGCGTAAAGAGTCCGACGTGCCGATCATTATGCTCACGGCGTTGGGGGATGTGGCCGATCGCATCACGGGTCTGGAACTTGGGGCAGATGACTATGTGGTCAAGCCCTTTTCGCCCAAGGAACTAGAAGCGCGGATTCGCTCGGTTCTACGGCGCATTGAAAAGACCACCACCTCAGGTATTCCCAGTTCCGGTGTCATTCAGATTGGCAATATTCGCATCGATACCAATAAGCGGCAGGTGTATAAAGGGGATGAGCGCATTCGCCTAACGGGAATGGAGTTTATGCTTTTGGAACTGCTGGTGGGGCGTTCCGGGGAGCCATTTTCTCGGGGGGAAATTCTTGAGCAGGTATGGGGCTATACGCCGGAGCGGCACGTGGATACCCGGGTCGTAGATGTTCATATCTCCCGACTACGGGCTAAGCTAGAGGAAGATCCCAGTAATCCGGAGTTAATTCTCACGGCGCGGGGGACGGGGTATCTATTTCAGCGCATTATCGAACCCGGTGAAATGCTGAATAAAGCCCAGTAGTTCGTCCTAGTGCGATTCCCTCATCCAGAGGCGGGTACATCATGAAACGCGGCTGGCGATGGTCTGATGTCATTGGCTTAGCAGTGACACTGGTGGCACTCAGCAGTGTGGCCATTATGCAACGGCGATCCCTAGAGACCCTGCAAGACCCATCGGGGCAAGTGCTTACGGAGGCCGAATACCAGCGGCAAACTGCCCAGACCATTGCCCAGATGGAGGCCTTGGCGAAGCTACCGGCCTTGGGGTTTGATAATCTTGTGAGTGATTGGGCGTTCCTACAGTTTTTGCAATTTTTTGGTGACTCTGATGCCCGCCGTGTCACTGGCTATGATCAGGTGCCTGCCTTTTTTCGTGTGATTGTAGCGAAGGATCCGCGCTTTGTCCAAAGCTACCCTTACCTTTCAACGGCAATCACGGTCTATGCCAGTCAGCCCAAAACATCGGTAGAACTCATGGCGCAGGGCTTAACCCATCTCGACCCCCACTATCAACCGAGTGCGTACCTAGTGTGGGTGTTTCGGGCCATGGATGAGTTGCTCTTTTTAGGTCAGGGGCTGGCGGCGGCTCAATCCTACAATCGCGCGGCGGAGTGGGCAGAACTACAAACAGACCCGCACATTCGGGAGGCGGCGCCCTACTATCGATCGCTGGCGCAGACCCTCCGCAATGACCCTGATAGTCGCATGGCGCAAATTAACGCTTGGATTTGGGCGTTGGTGAATGCTGTGAGCGATCGCTCCCGCGAAACCGCCATTGAAAATATTGAACGCTTGGGGGGGGAGGTCTCTCGCCTTCCCGATGGCAGTTGGCAAATTCGCCACCCTGAAGATTTGCGGTAACGATCGTGGAGCGCACTATTGCCGAAATTAATGCCAAGATTCGCAGTGGCCATGCTATCGTCTGGACGTTGGCAGAACTCAAAGAACGCCTCGAGAGCCTTACTGTGGCCGAAGCCACCCAGCAGGTGGACGTCATTACAACGGGTACCTTTGAGCCAATGGAGTCCTCCGGTGCCATCATTAACCTTGGCCCGACGGATCCCCCCCTCAAACTGCGGCAGTGCTGGTTAGATGGCATTCCTGCCTACAGTGGCATTGGCGCCGTTGATCTCTATTTGGGAGCGGCGCAGTCTGTGGATCTGAATCCAGAGGGAGGGGAAGCGGATACCCTGCGGGAGCGCGGCGGCGGTCATGTCATTGCGGATTTGATTGCGGGCAAGGCTATCCCATTACGGGCGCTGGGGCACGTCACTGACTGCTATCCGCGCGCCAGTCTGGAAACCATGATTAGCAAGGACACGATTAACCAGTTTTACCTCTACAATCCACGCAATCTGTACCAGAACTTTATTGTTGGGGTCAATGGTGGCGATCGCCCCCTCTATACCTATTTAGGCCCGCTCCAGCCCCAGTTAGGCAATGCGGTTTATGCCAGTAGTGGTGCCCTCTCACCACTGTTAAATGATCCGTACCTGCGCTTAGTGGGCATTGGCACCCGGATTTTTCTTGGGGGTGGCATTGGCTACATTGCCTGGGAGGGAACCCAACACTTCCCTTTACAAAAACGCCTCGCAAACGACACGCCCATTGGCCCAGCGGCAACCCTTGCCCTCATTGGCGATGCCAAGCAGATGGACCCCTTTTGGGTGCGCGGCTGTTACTTCAAAAACTATGGTGCGTCCCTGATGTTAGGGGTGGGGATTCCCCTGCCAGTGCTGGATGAAGAGGTGATTGCTCGCTGCGCCATTCGCGATGAGGACGTGGTGGCGCCAATTATTGATTTTTCAATTCCGCGCCGGGTTCGTCCCACCTTTGGCGTAGTGAACTATGCGCAATTAAAGTCCGGCACTATCAAAATCGACGGGAAAACTGTGCGCACTGCCCCGCTCACCAGTCTTTACTTTGGCCAGCAGATTGCGGAGCGCCTCAAGGAATGGATTCTTAAGGGTGAGTTTACCCTTGCAGAAGCGGTGGCTCCCTTGCCGGGCGATCGCGCCTTTTTGCCCCAACAGTCATGGACCACGCCTAGCACTCGGGAATAATCCATCACCCATCGCGCTCAGCCAGGGTAACGGCCATCAAGCCGCCGAGCAGGGGATAGTGTCGAATGGCGTGAAACCCGGTCGCCTGAATCATGGCACAGAGGTCTGCCGGTTTGGGGAAGGCTTGGATACTTGGCCATAAATAGTCGTACTCAGTGCCAAAATCGTGGGCTTGGGCCGTTGGCACCACCCACTGCTGGAGATACCATGCTTGGAACTGCTCAAGCGCAGGGGACTCGGGGTGGCTGAACTCAAGAATGGCTATCTGTCCTTGGGGTTGCAGGAGCCGGTACATTTCCCGCAATGCCTGCGGAATACTAGCCACATTGCGTAAACCGTAGCCCATGGTAATGGCTGCAAAGGTGCGATCGCCATAGGGAACGGCAAGGGCATCGCCTTGAACCCATTGAATTTGTGGGTACCCTAGACTGCGTTGCTGGGCAATGGCCAAGGGTGCCGCCGCAAAGTCCAAGCCAATCACCTGCCCTTGGCGACCGACCCGCCGTGCCAGTAAGCGGGTCAAATCTCCAGTGCCACAGCACAGGTCTAGCGCCCTAGCTCCCGCTTCTAAGTGTAACCAATCCACCGCCATCTGTTTCCAGACGTGGTGCAAGCCAAAACTTAGGCGATCGTTGAGGCGATCGTACAGCGGGGCAATCCGCTCAAACAATGCCCGAACATCGGTCATCAGAACCTCCAACACCCCCCGCGTGAACAACAGAGGAGGATGTCATCATAAACTACCCCACCGCATCGATGGGGAATTCCGCAACACTCAGCTAACAATGATCCGTGGCTGCGCCGTTTATCATAAAAATTGTGTTCTCCCGACCCGTGGCCGTTCTTCCATCATCGCAACCGGAACCGCTCTATGGCTAGCCTGTTTGATCAAAATTTTCGCTACACCGATCGTGCCCGTGCCATCTTCAAAGAATTACAGCGCAATCTTCACATCGGGTATGGCTGGAAGCCCCGCACTGAAGTACGGGGAGGAAAGCTCCTTTAGCAACTTTAGTTGCCTTAGGTTATAATTGTACTGCGGACACCAGAAACGGTTGTTTAAGGCACTGGTAACGGTCGATTGGGGGTGTTGTAAACCACCCCAGAGGCTCGTGGTTGGCTTGCTAACTGCAGGGCTACTAAAAGCTCCCTGCTTTAGCTGGGAGTAGTTTACCCTATCTATATGGAGCTCCTAGAGGAAGGGTTTTCTCCCCGCGAAATCACAACCTTGGTCACCAGTGCCGCGGCTCAAACGGAACACGCTGCCATCTGCGAATGGGAAGAAGCCACCGTTTGCCCAAGCAGTACCATTGAATCTGAGACCTCCCATAACACTAGTGTCTAAGACAGCAGCGATTCTTGAGATTGAATCCCTCACGGTTCACTATGGGGGAATCTGTGCCCTGACAGAGGTCAGCCTCAGTATTGCCGAGGGGGAATGCATTACCCTAGTGGGCGCAAACGGTGCCGGTAAGACCACACTGCTGCGGGCTATTTCTAAGTTAGTCCCCCTCAGTCAAGGGGTGATTCGTTTTCAAGGACAGTCACTACAGCGGCGATCGCCCCATGAACTCGTCCGCCTAGGCATTGCCCACTGTCCTGAAGGACGGCAGATATTAGCACAACAGCGAGTTCGCGATAACCTTTTGCTGGGTGCCTATACCCGTCATGACCCCATCCAAGTGAAACAAGATCTCGAGCAACAACTCACACGCTTTCCACGCTTGCGGGATCGTCAGCACCAATTGGCGGGCACTCTCAGCGGTGGTGAGCAGCAAATGTTAGCCATTGCCCGCGCCCTGATGAGCCGGCCGCGCCTACTCTTGCTCGATGAACCTAGTTTAGGCCTAGCTCCCAATCTGGTGCAGGACATTTTTACGATTTTGGCAGAGCTGCGGCAGCAAGGTATCACAATACTTTTGGTAGAGCAAAATGCTCATCTTGCCCTGCAACTGGGCGATCGCGCCTATGTGCTTGAAGCTGGAAAAATTACCTTGAGTGGCACGAGCGCAGAACTGTTGCAGGATGAACGAGTGAAGCAAGCCTATCTCGGATAGTGATATGATTGATAAGCTGGACGTGTGGCTCAGTGGATAGAGCATCAGATTCCGGTTCTGAGGGTCGGGGGTTCGAATCCCTCCACGTCCGTAATGGAGACAAGCCATGAGTGAACAGATCACCGCTAGTGAAGCCAAGCAAATCATGGATATTCTCAAGGAATTGCACGGCGATATGAAAGCGGTCAAGTCTGAACTCCAGGCATTGACCATGGAAGTCAAAGTTAACCAGACGAAGAACGACGAGCAATTTAAGGCGCTCAATGAGAAGGTTGAGGAGTTACGGGATAGGCAGCGGGCGATCGATAACCGTCTGTGGAGTTTCATTGTGGCGTTAATTTTGTTGCTGGCCGCTGGGTTGGTGAAGCTCACACTGTTCGACAAGATATGACCTATGGGCTTCGGTGATAGCCACAATGTTGAGCGATGTGAAAAGAGGAATATCCTGAAGCAAGAGCAAGGAAGAATGATGGCGGCTAAAGGGATTAACTTAAGTAGCCAATGGAAGGCTAAGGCGGCGGCTATCTATGCCGCTACGTTTGTCAGTGGAGGCAAGTCATGAGTGAGCAGATCACAGCCAGTGAAGCCAAGCAAATCATGGATTTACTACAATCCATGGATAAGAAGCTAGATGTCCACATCGCTAGAACGGATGAGCAATTCAAGACGGTGAAGGCTGAAATTAAGGCGCTAGATGACAAGGTTGAGGCGTTCCGCTCTGAGCTGCGAGACAATGTTACCGAGCTACGTAGCCAACAGAAGACGACGGATGCAAGGTTATGGGCGTTCATTGTGGGGCTGGTCACTCTAGTGGGTGGTAGCGTGATTAAGGTGCTCTGGTTTGACCGTGCCTAAAAAGAGCCATCAACACGAAAGCAGCACAGATCACGGCGAATCCGGTGAATTAGCTGATACTGAGCTACTGTTCCAGACATCCTCTCAGTTTGCTGCACACAGTGCCAGACCCCGTTCACAGATTGTTTTGGCATACTCTGTCCAGCGACCACTGCCCCAGTAGCGAAAACAACTGGTTTGGGAGGTCAACAGATAAAGCAGCGCTTCTTGGTACTCCGCTGTTTGGGTGATCTGGGGATCTGCTGCAACTAACGGATCGTAGCGACGATGGAACTCACGACTAAGCTGCTCCATGGGTTGCAGCACGGTTTCGTAACCCTTGACCCAACTAATGTGGTTTGTCCACGATGTGCCTGCCATCGAAAAGTGGGGGTCAGTGGCACTCAGCTGGGCGATCGCTACCGCCACTGCCTCTGGTGTACAGGAGGTGCTATCGACGTATTGCCAGAGTTTGTGCTGCTGTACCGCTTGCACGCGCGGAAACTGCGCAGCAGTGATCCCCTTGGCGGCTAATAGGGCAAGGTATTCACTGCCGTTGAGTCCCACAACCCCTGCTGCTGCCTGTGCTTTTAGCTCGTGCCACACCGGCATAAAGTCGCGGGGATACTCATTCATCATCACACCGCCATTTTCACCATCTGCAATTTGGGTCACACAGGGCGGGGCGATCGCCCCAGACCAATAGGTCGCCAGATGCTTCGCCTCATGGTAGGGCTGCATCTGCGCCACCAGCTTCGTATCTGACCCTTGGGTTTTAATCAACACGGTGATCTCGCTAACCTCGCCCTGAGAATTCCGCGCCACTAGACGATTGGGTACGTATTTTGCCGTGGCACTCAGGGGTGAGCCATCCAACTGCTCAACACTGTGCTCCTGCACCAACAACCAACGATAGCCACAGCGTTTGAGGCATTCCACGAGTGTAAACAGGGTATCAGGGTGATTGGGCAAGTGCATTTCCGGCAGCGAAAATCCCTGTACCCGCTGCAGCGCCTCAACCCCAAATAAAGCCACAAACTGATGCTGCCAAGCACGCAGGTGTAACTCAATGTCAGGGATCGGAGTAGAGGGAATAACCGCGTGCCCCCAGCAGGTGCCAAGCCACTCCACGTAAGGCGCATAAGTCGCCTCTACCGTAATGCGGCGCAGAGCATCCAGCACCCCCTCCTGACCCATTTGCTGAAGTCCCCACAGTAAATTCCCGGAGTAGTCCAGCATAATGCGGGGCTGACAGCCCTCAGCCACAAGCTCTGGAATCCAGTCCCCCATACGTTGATAACACCAGAGGAAGGTTTGGGCGTTATGGTTATCCCCTTCGTGGGGGTGCTCCAGCATATACTGCAAGTGGCTGATTAAACGGCTATCATGTCCGGCGGGAATGGTTGGTTGATGCATGTGTAGGGCACAGGCGAAGCCCGCCCGAATGATACTGTAGTCCGATGGCACAAGGGGTTCGCTGGGTCGGAGGGCAGCCAGTTGCGCCTCCCAGCCACTCAGAATGGGTTGCCCCACTGGGGTAACCGCAGGCCATGGTAAAGAAAGATAGGGCATGACTTACGCTCGAAACACTTGGGCGGGGTCGAGACGCATCACCTTTTGCACAGCTAACAGTGATGCACTGACACACATCACCACCGTAGTACTAAAAACCGCGATCGCAAGCTGCGGCGTAATAATAATTTGAATAGCCCGTGCCTGCATGGTCCACATCCCTAGACCCAAACATAGCCCCAAGCCGGGCAAATAGCCAAGCACCGCCATCCACAATGCCTGCTCAATGATAATCCGGTATAGGTACCAGTCAGAAGCACCCATCGCCTTAAGGGTGCCATACTCCTGTAGGCGATCGCTCACAGAGGAGTACAGAATCTGACTCACAATCACCACACCCACAATCATCCCAACACCTGCCCCAAGCCCCAAAATAAAGCCAACACTGGTGCTGGCCAACCAATAGCGCCGAGTCAGCAGTTTCAGCTCCGCCGAACTGAGCACTGTATGGTTAGGTAAAGCTGCCTTGAGGCGCTGCTTCAGGTCAGCCAAGCTAGTCTCTGGAGACGCTTTGACCATCACGTAGGTAATGCGGCTGCTGGGTTCAATCAAGGGCAAAAAGGTAGGAGGCGGCTCCTTCTCATCAAAACGGGGAAAGTTCAGGTACAGGTTTGCTGTTTCTAACGATGTAAAAACATAAGGACTCGACACAATGGACTTAACCCCCCGCGTCCAGCCCAGCACCACCGCTGGATAGTTATTAATCTTAGCTGTTTGGTCTAGGGCAGTAATTGATAGGGCATCGAGGTCAATTTGATCCACCAGCACGGTGTAGGGCTTTTCTAATTCTGTTACCGAAGCGCCAGCTACCGTCCGCAACGGCAGTAATGAGCCTGTAGGTTCAAGACCGATGATCTGTACCGGATCAATATTAGCTGTTTCAGATCGCCGCCAAATGGCAGACTGCATCAGCAGAGGCTCCGCTGAGGCTACACCCTCCACCGATTTGGCATCAATGACCGTTTGATACTCAATGGGCAATGTTAAGCCAAAGTAGCGTAGCTCACTGGAGGCAATCCAAACATCTGCCTCGCTTTGGTTAATGAGCAGGGTTGCCGAACGGCCAAAGCCCTCCAGTAAGCCTGCTTGAATCGTGACTAGGCTGACCGCAAAGGTAATCCCCAGTTGAGCCACCAAAAAGCGGCTAAAGTCCTCTAACAGGTTTTTACGGGCAAGAGAAACCATTGCGCTATTATACTCTGTTTACTCTGTGGGGGGCACCTGTGTTTCCGCCTCCAGCCAACCCAGATAGGCAGATGAACCTGCAATGATAGGCAGGGCAATGATTTCTGGAACCTCGTAGGAGTGCCACTCCTGAAGGCGATCGCGCACCTGCGGAAACAGAGCATAGCGGGTTTTAATGAGCAATTGCCACTCCCTGTCCTGATGAACCTCTCCCTGCCAGCGATACATCGACTGAATAGGATAAATTTGTACACAGGCAGCGAGCCGAGCTTGCACCAGTTGCTGAGCTAACAGTGTTGCGTCCGCCTCTGTAGCAGTGGTTACAATGACAACACAGTACTGATAGATACTCGCCATAGCTCAACAACCGGCTCCTATCCGATACCCCCCAGCCCAACCTCTAATGGATATAGTAGTTGCCCGCAGGAATGTAAGGCGTTGGGTAAGCACACATAGGAGGCGATGGAGGATAGCCGGGATAACTCATACTTTGGATCATCACTGTTCCGGGCATACAGGCAACAGGCATCAAACCATTTTGTGCCATCACCTGATATGCTACTGGATTTCCTGTTTGCATGGTAGGAGGAAATACAGGAGGATAAACGGCGGGAGGGTATAAAATTGGTACTGGGGCAGTAGTAGTGTTAGGAACAACAATAAATAAACAACGTGCTCAACGCCTTACGGCATCAAAGGTAGAGGCACCCGCAGCGGCGATCGCCACCATCAGATCCCCCTCCCCTGTCGATAACCAATCTCTCAATTCCCAGGCCAACAAGACCGATAGCGCCTCATGTCGCATCAGTTGTGGATTGTCCATTGGTTTCTTGAACCCGCGAACCACCGCTTGAAAATGGTCATTGGCCTTACCCAAGTCATGAAGAAACGCCGCCAGCCGCGCCGTAGCCCGCAGGGTTGCAAAATCCTGAGATAGCCCAAACCGCTTGATTAATCCATCGCCCAATTCATCAAGTAAGGTCGTCACTGCAGGGCTACTAAAAGCTCCCTGCTTTAGCTGGGAGTAGTTTACTGCTTATTTCTCCTGAAGGCCATGGCTTATGGGGCTACTCTAAGAATGATCCTTGTTAACTCAGGACTGACTTGCGCCTCCCATGGTATGAATTTTAAGGAAATTTGTTCCTTGGGGAGTTTGGGCAGGGAGACCCGCCATGATCAAAATTTTCTCCCCTGTGGCGGCTATGCCACGTTCTTGGAGCTGGGCTTCGGCAGTGGCAATCATGCCTTCAAAGGTCAGGGGCAAGGTGTCAAGCAAAATCGGTTTGACCCCCCAGAGTAAGTTCATCCAGTGATAGACCCGTGGGCGATCGGTAAAGGCTACAATAATGCACTTAACGCGCTCACCAGAAGCAATTGTGGCGGTGTATCCGGTTTCCGTAAAGCAGGCGATCGCCTTCAACTCCAAAATATTATCAATCGTAGATAGCGCCTCACCTAGGGCATGGGTTTCATCATTGCGGTAGGCGGGCATATTTTCAAAATTTAACTGAGGTTCCACATCCGCAGCAATGCGCGCTAGCATCTGGACGGCGCGCACCGGAAACGCTCCCACGGCCGACTCCCCTGAGAGCATCACTGCATCGGTACCATCCAAAATGGCATTGGCAACATCACTGACTTCGGCACGGGTCGGACGGGGGTTGTGGATCATACTCTCCAGCATTTGCGTGGCAGTAATGACGGGAATAGAGCGGTAGTTACACTCACGGATAATTTGTTTTTGCAGCAGCGGTACTTTTTCCACCCGCATTTCCACCCCCAGATCACCGCGAGCCACCATAATGGCATCGGCAACCCCCAAAATCGCCGTTAGGTTTTCTACGGCTTGAGGCTTTTCAATTTTAGCCAAGATGGGCATATCACTGGCACCATGAGCCGCCAAGAATTCCCGCAATTCCCACAAATCTTCTGCACGGCGCACAAAACTAAGGGAAATAATATCTACCCCTTGGGCAATACCAAAGAGAATATCCTGCCGATCTTTTTCCGTTAGGGATGGCAACCGCAGGTTTAAGTCGGGTAAATTGACCCCTTTGCGACTTTTGAGGGTACCGCCCTGCACCACCCGACAGGTTACTACCTTTTCGGCAACGGCTTCCACCACTAATTCCATTAACCCATCATCGAGCAGCACCTGCATTCCGGGCTGAGCTTCTTCAGCAAGGTAGGGGTAGTCAATCCCAATGCCGCTGGTGCTCTCCGTTGCTTCTGCTAAGGGCAATAAATTAACCTGCGCCCCTTCCACCAGTTCAACAGAGCCGGATGGTAGCTGTCCGACCCGAATTTTGGGGCCTTGCAGATCTTGGAGCAGCGTTAGGGGGGTTGCCTGCTCATTCGCCACCTGCCGCAGTAGGGTAATAGTTTCGGCATGATCGCGATAATCGCCATGGGAGAAGTTCAGCCGCGCTACACTCATCCCCGCCGCGAGCAGTTGCGCGATGATGTCGCGGGAGCGGCTGGCAGGTCCGATGGTGGCGACAATTTTTGTCCGACGAAAGGAGAAGGTCATGGAAGCAACCTGCAAAACTTACTACTCACTATAGGGGGAGACCTTTAGCCCGCAGGGTAACCTAGACTGCACCTTGCCTTAAATTTTTGCTAAACATCCGCGACCAGATTTTCAACAGCCGCAGCCTCTCTTAACTGTGGTAATTTGAGCTCATCTTCACTGAGTCATCTATCGCAACACATGGTTGGCTATCTAATTTCCTTGGGTATCTTTACCGCAACCTTTGCCCTCTTTAGTTTGGGCTTAAATTTACAGTGGGGCTACACAGGGCTGATTAACTTTGGCCATGTGGGGTTTTTGGCCTTAGGCTCCTACACCACGATTTTGCTGGGGATTGCTGGGGTGCCGATGCTCTTTGCGGTTCTAGCAGGTGTGATTCTGGCAATGGGGCTGGGGTTTGTGATGGGGATTGCTACCCTGCGCCTACGGGAGGATTATTTGGCCATTGTCACAATTGGGATGGCGGAAATTGTCCGTCTGGTTGCCCTGAATGAAGATTGGCTGACCCGGGGTGGGCGGGGGGTCTATGGCTTTCCGTTACCTTTGGCACAGTTTGAGCCGAATCTGCCGACTAAGCTGGGGATGATTGCCATTTTCTGGGGGTAGTGGTGGCCGCAGCAGTGCAGTGGTGGCAGTGGTTAGAGCGCCAGTACAGTCGGGGGCGATCGCTCCCCCCTTGGGGACTACCTGCCTACGCTGCTCTACTGGTTGCGGGGTCTGTGGGGTTGTGGCTGACCCTTGAACCACTGAGTTTAGGGCGTGGCCTTGCTATAGCACCGTTGGTGGTCACCCTGATCACCCTTGGCGGGGCGATCGCGCTGTTGGGTAGTCAATGGCGTGGGGTTCCAATCGTGCCCATAGGCTTAAATACCTTAGCGGCAGCGCTGGTGGGACTGGTGGTGCAAGCCTTAACCGTTGGCCTGTGGGATTTTAGCTATCGGGCTGGCCTGCTGTGGTTGTTAGTGTTGGTGCTAGCGATTGTGGTGTGGCAATTGGAGCGCTGGATCCATTCTCCGTGGGGACGAGTGCTCAAAGCCATTCGTGAAGATGAAGAGGTGGCCAAGGCGCTGGGTAAAAACGTGTTTGCGTATAAAATGCAGTCCTTGATGCTGGGAGGGGCGATCGCGGCAGTAGCGGGGTCATTTTATGCGTGGCAACTGACCTTTGTGAACCCCGATGGCTTTGTTTCCCTCATTACTTTTCAGGCATGGACTATTGTGGTGCTCGGCGGTGCTGGCAATAATATGGGTACCCTCTTAGGTGCCACTCTGTTTTGGGCCTATACTGCCTTAACACGCTTTATTCCCCTAGATGGGGGTCGCCTCGAAGCCTTGCGGATGATGCTCATTGGTGTGCTCTTGATCCTCTTGATGATGTGGCGACCACAGGGTATTTTGGGCAAAAAGGAGGAACTCAGCCTTGGTCGATGAACCATCCATTGCACCTGTTTCCAGTGGAGTCACTCAGTCACCTGACCCCAACCTGCTGGTGGCAACGGGATTGTGCAAGTGCTTTGGAGGCATTCATGCCGTCGATCATGCCGAAATTTCAGTGGCTCGCAATAGTATCACGGGTCTGATTGGTCCCAACGGCGCAGGCAAAACAACGCTCTTTAACCTGCTTTGCAATTTTATTCCCCCCGATCAAGGCCGGGTGATCTTTGACGGTGAACCCATTAGCCATTTACCCCCCCACCAAGTGGCGCTGCAGGGGCTACTGCGCACCTTTCAGGTACCGCGGGTACTGTCCCGGCTGTCGGTTCTAGAAAATATGCTCTTGGCGGCTCCCCGGCAAACCGGTGAACAATTCTGGAATAGTTGGCTCAAGCCCCTGCGCATTCGCCAAGAAGAACAAGAGTTACGGCAGCGTGCTTGGCATCTTTTAGAGTCTGTTGGACTAGCAGCTAAAGCCAATGACTATGCCGGTGCCCTTTCCGGTGGTCAGCGCAAACTCTTGGAAATGGCACGGGTGATGATGCATCGCCCGCGGCTTGTTCTGTTGGACGAGCCAGCGGCTGGTGTTAACCCTACCCTCATTAATCAAATCTGTGAGTATATTCTTCAGTGGAATCAACAGGATGGTGTCACCTTCCTGATTATTGAGCACAATATGGATGTCATAATGTCTTTGTGTCATCACATCTGGGTATTGGCAGAAGGTAAAAACCTTGCGAATGGCTCTCCCAGTGAGATTCAAACGAATCCTGATGTCTTGAGAGCGTACCTAGGACAGTGATTTGGCATCAGGAGCAAAAAGATGGCACATCGCAAAAGCCTCATAGCGGTTGGCTGGACTGTTGCTACGTTTGTTGTGGCTTTATTTGCGGTGCCTGTGTACTATCAACCTACCCGCATCTGTGGGATGCCCTATGGCTTACTTGAGGTTTTTGGCAGTGTCCTTGTAGGCGCACTAGCAGTTTGTGGCTTTCTATACTGCCCTTTACGCCCCCTCTGGGCGAAAATTGTTACGTTTCTGCTGGCGGTTCTTGTCCTAGTTCAAGCGCTGCACCCAGTGCTTGGGTTTGTCGTCTGCTTGTCCCGATCGTCTTGATCACAGTGGCAGTGAGTCGCCCCTTCAGAGGCGGTAAAATACATACATGAGAATTACGCTGATTTAGCTGATTTATAAGTAGCTAGCAGCAGCGTAAGCTCTGTCGGGAGGTCTGTCATGCTAGTGATCCTGACCCAGAATCATATTCTACCGTCACAGTCTGTTTGCCAGTCCTGTCTCCTTGCCGATCGCCATGGTCAACCTCGCTGGAAAGAAGGTCAATTGCGGTGCGGTGCCCCTGTGTATGGTTCCTCAGAGCGGGGGTGTCAGCAGTTTCGCTGTCAGATGGGGTTTCATCTAGTTCAAGTGTCGGATTTGCCCGCTACCCTAGAACAAGACACCTAATCATTGTGAGGGCTACATTGTGACTTGGCGTGCCACAACAACGATCCCCGATCGCATCTTTGCTTGCTTGGCCTACCTCTTGCCCCTGTTTTACGTTATGCCGTTGGGGGGGTTCCTCTTTGAGATGTTTCCGCCGCTGCAAGCTTTATTTATCGTGGTGTTGCCTGTTGCCCTACTGTACTCCATTCCGTTTGCGGGGTTAATTGTATTTATGCTGCTGTACCTGCTGGTGGTTCGCAATTCCCGCATTAGTCTATTTATTCGCTACAACACGATGCAGGCAATGCTGATGGGGATTGCCCTGTTTATCGCGCAATTGGTGCTACAGCTTTTGACCCGCGTTGCCAGCTTTGAACTGCTGATGAAGGTATTGTTTAACTTTATTTTCATTGCAACAGTGGCAGGGGTTATCTTTGCCGTTGTCCAGTCTATTCGCGGCATTTATGCGGAAATTCCGACCCTCTCTGATGCTACAAAAAGTCAGGTTTTTTAGCGCTGAGGGTCGGTAGCAGCGCATCCACAAGGCGCTCAGGATACACCCCTAAGGTGGTCCACTGCTTGGCTGCTGCAAGTCCTGCTTGGGCATGCCACCATACGCCCCCAAGGGTTGAGTGCAGCAGCTCCTGTTGTGCCAAGAGACCACCAATGAGGCCAGTGAGGACATCGCCACTGCCGCCACGGGCAAGGGCAGGGGTACTGGCGGGATTGATCCACAGGTTGCCAGCAGGGGTGGCGATCGCGGTGCGTGCACCTTTGAGGACTACAAGACAATTGCTGTGAGCGGCTGCCGCTTGTACTTGCTCAAGGCGATCGCCCTCGGCACTTAGGTCGGGAAAGAGCCGCCGAAATTCCCCTAGGTGAGGGGTCAACACCAGCGGTGCGGCCAAGGGCCACGGGGAGAGGGCGGCTAAAATGTTCAAACCATCGGCATCCAGTACTGTGGGTATCCCCGCCGCTAACACCTGTTCGATAACGGTTGTGGCGGCAGTGGTTAAGCCCGGCCCACAGGCGATCGCCTGAACGCGTTGTAAATCTAAATCTGCTGGCAAGTGGGCGATCGCGCCTGTGTTGGTTTCTGGGCAGCCCACCACAATGGCATCGGGTACCCGCGCAAGCACCAAGGGTTTTAAGGAGTTGGGCACTGCCACCACCAGCATCCCCACCCCCGTACAGCGCGCTGCTAAGGCACTGAGGAGAATACTGCCACCAAAGCGCGCCGAGCCGCCAATGAGTAACAGTTGCCCCTGCCGATACTTATGGGTTATGGGGGATCTGGCGAGGGGTAACAGCTGCCAGCACTGAGAATCGAGGCAATAGCGCCGCGGCATCGTTCCTAGGACGTTATCAATGACGGTTGCAGGAATGTCAAAGGCAAGGAGTTCGGCCTCCCCCACCCACGGCAGCGCCTCATCCATCAGAAGTCCCCGCTTCCACAGGCCTAGACAGAGGGTGCGAGTGGCTTGAATGGCTGTCCCCAACACTGCCCCGCGATCGCTACACAGGCCAGAGGGCACATCGATGCTCAGCCGCGGCACACACCACTGATTCACCTGAGCAAAGGCAGCCCCTAGCTCATGACTGACAGACCGCTCTAGCCCAAAGCCAAACACCCCATCCACAATTAGGTTGGCCGTTGCTAGCTCAGCTACCTCGCTAGTGAAGGGAATGCCAAGAAAACGGGCATACTTGGCGTGATCCGCCGTTAGGGGTTTCAGGCGGCTAAAGGGTTGCCACACCGTTACAGTGTAGCCCCGGTGCCACAACTCCCGCGCCACAACCAACGCATCACCCCCATTGTGCCCAGGACCGGCCAGCACCCCCACCTTGGGATGGGTGGTGACCGGATAGAGGCAGCATAGACGATCGCTGAGGCGCTGCCCCACCTTTTCCATGAGAGCCGCGATCGGTAAGCCAGCCGCAAACATCGCTGCCTCGATCGCCTGCATTTCTGAGGTAGTGACGATGCTAGGAAAGGGTTGACTAACCATTAGACGCGCACCGACTGCCAATACTGACCAAGGGGTACGGCATGATGGGCACCGGTGACCTGCGGCACATTCCCCGGAATCCCCAACTGTTGCCAGTAGGCCAACACCGCAAAGGCGATCGCCTCTTTGGCATCCACAGGTACCCCCACCACTGCCGTGGTTTCTACTGGAATTTCCCCCAGATGTAGCCGTAGGCGTTCCTGCAAAAAGCCATTATGGGCACCGCCACCACACAATAAGACCCGATCCGGTCGCCGGGGTAAAAAGCGCTCATAGCTCTGGGCAATACTGCGGGCGGTAAACTCCGTGAGGGTGGCTAACACATCAGCTGGTTTAAGGCCTAGGGCAGTGGCTTGCTCTAAACACTGCTGCCAAAATAGCCAGCCAAAGAGTTCCCGGCCAGTGGATTTAGGGGGCGGTGCACTAAAAAAGGGATGGCTCAGCCATTGCACCACTAACGCCTCACACACGTGCCCTTGCCGTGCCCAGTGCCCATCCGCATCGTAGCGCTGTTGTCCAGCAGAAAAATAACTCACCGCCAGATCAAGGAGGACGTTGCCAGGGCCAGTATCCCACCCCAGCACGTGATTGCCGCTTTGATCCTGTTGCTGGGGGAGGAGGTAGGCCACATTGCCAATGCCGCCAATATTTTGAATACAGCGATACTCTTGGGGGTGCCCCAGCAGACACCAATCCACCCGCGGCACGAGGGGTGCCCCCTGCCCCCCTAGGGCAATATCCTGGGCACGAAAGTTCGAAACGGTGGGAATGCCAGTGCGATGGGCAATCAGTTCACCGCGCCCCAACTGCACACTGTGACCGAGGCGATCGCCCGTGGGGGGACGATGGAACACCGTTTGACCATGGGAGCCAATCAGTTGCGCTGGCGGGTAGCCCGTCTGGACGGTTAACGCGGCGGTAGCAAAGGCAGTAGCAATGGCATCGTCTAGTTCCGACCACGCCGCCATAGTAAGCGGCTCTGCGGCACAGACTGCTAAAATCTGCTGCCGTAACTCCGGCGGGTAGGGAACTGTGCAAAAATTTAGCACCTGCACCCGCAAGTCCAGTTCCCGCCCCTGCAACTCCACCAACACCGCATCAATGCCATCCACCGATGTGCCGCTGATCAGGCCAATGACCCGCATGGCACCCTCCTATAAGAGCTGATATTTAGTTTCCGCCAAGCGGTACAGGGGTCGCCAAACGAAGCGATTCGTCAGCACCACTAGGAGAGACATCACAACGGTGGACGCTAGCAACAGCGGAAAATCAGCCTTCACACTGGCTTCAGAGATAATTGCACCTAAGCCCAACGTCTGCTCCGTTTGGTTCTGAAACTCAACGTACTCACTGACAATGCTGGAATTCCATGCCCCCCCCACAGCGGTAATAATCCCCGTAATCAGGTAGGGGAAAATGCCCGGCAGAATAACAGTGCGCCAGCGTTGCCACCACGAGAGTTGATAGATCGTTGCCGCCTCAAATAACTCCGTGGGAATGGCCTGTGCCCCAGCAATGACGTTAAAGAGAATGTACCACATTGTCCCCAGCATCATTAATGCCACAGCGCCAATTTCTAACCCCCCCCCTAAGTTGGCCAACGCTAGCAGGAGCACCGGAAACAGCGCCGTTGCTGGCACTGACGCAGCAATTTGCACCAAGGGCTGGAGCACCTGCGCCGCCCGTGGATTGCGGCCAATGGCTACCCCCACTGGCACGGTCCACAATAGGGATAAAACTAGAGCAACACTGACCCGCACCGTGGTTAACACCGCACCAATGCCGATGAGTTGCCAATCGCGGATGCTGACGGTCGTCATTTGCACGGCTGAGGCAATGGTGCCCCAACCGACCACAGCAACAAACAAAAAGAACACGATCGGCAAAATAGGCACACTATGACTGCGAGGGGGAGCAGCGGTCGTCCGCTGTGCCCCTTTAGGGCGCAGGTAATTGTCTAGCCGTTCCCACACCGGCGTAAAGACCGTTTGATGAAAGGCACGCAGGGTGGGCGATCGCCGCAGAAAATCTAACACAAAAGACTTAGGCGTACTTTCGGCCTCGACCATCTCTATTTTGAACTTTTCCCCCCAAGCAATCAGTGGCCGCCAGACCACAATATCAACCGCAATAATGACACTAATGAGCACCGCCAACCCGTAAACCAAGGCGGCATAGTCCTGCTGGTTCGCTGCCTCTGCAAGGTACGAGCCTAACCCCGGAAGCGTAAAGGTTTGCTCACCAATGGTAAACGACTCGATCGCCATCAAGAAAAACCAGCCCCCCGCGACCGACATCACACTATTCCAGATCAAACCAATGGCTCCTGCGGGTAAGTCCAGCGTCCACACCTGCTGCCACCAGCCCAAGCGGTAGATTTTGGCCACCTCCCGCAATTCTCGCGGCACACTGATGAGGGATTGGTAAAAGCTAAACGTCATGTTCCAGGCCATGCCAGTATAGATGAGAATAATCGCCGCTAACTCCACCCCTAGGCGACTTCCCGGAAAAATCGCAATCAGCGCTAGGACAACGCCGGGCAAAAACGACAGCACTGGAATTGACTGCAAAATATCCAGTAGCGGTAGCAAAATCTTTTCGGCGGTGCGGTTGTAAAACGCCAAGTAAGAATACAACACACTAAACACTAAGGAAATGATGTAGGCAATTAGCATCCGTAGGAGCGTCTGCGCCGTATAACTGGGTAAGACGCTGGGACTGAGCTGAATGGTGATGGTAGGGTCATAGCTAGCGGTGAATTTTGCCGCCGTGTTCACAATCCAGAAAATAAGCGTAATCAGGGCAAGAATAATCAAGCCATCTTGCCACGTCCATGAACGGTTCAGAGTTTGATTATCGGGGGTGAGGGGGCGTGCCATGCGGTTCCTCCACGGGGCATCTTCACGAGGCAAATTATATCGCTCCACCGCCAATGTATCTGAGTGGGGCAATACAACAGCATCACAGCGGCATCTGCTAAAGGTTCCTTTGCAGATCTTTCCAAAAGCAGATGCGGCATCGCAGTTAATCTCAACTGATCGAATATTAGAGATTGGGCTTGGCGATCGCAGCCATCTCATACCAAGTTGCTTCTTGATAAGGATGAATGGCAGTTGGCTCAACACCCAAACAATCGCTCAAGCTACCTAACGGCCAAGATCAGCAGTTGCAGAGATCTTCAACGCAGCCCCGATCGCCCGTCAATCCGCTGCACTGTAATGCTAGCTGGAACACGGAACTGTGTAGGGGCGTCTTGACAGCGCCTTTATGAGTCCGTTTATGGACTGCGTAAGAATCCCCCACCTTTAGGTGGTGGGAGTGTCAAATATTGGCAAATCCTGATTTGCTCTTTTTGCCGGAAGTGTAGCTAGGGGCAAATCGCCTAAGCGGTTGATGAATGTTCGGGATGATAGGCTGCGGCCTCTAAGCGGCACCCCATATAGGCAAGGGTGTAAAGCTCCTTCAGATCCTGAATGAGCGGGTAGCGGGGATTGGCTCCCGTACACTGATCGTCAAAGGCTAGCTCTGCCATTTCTGCTACTTGATCGTAAAAAATTTGATCTTCACTATGCAGTGTTTCCTTAATGGTAGCTGGAATCTCTAGCTGAGCTTTCAGGTCTTCGATCGCCCCAATCAGCCGTTCGACTTTTTCCTCTGCCGTTTCACCCCCTAGGTGCAACGCATCGGCAATCTGGGCATAGCGTTCTTTGGCCTGCGGATACTTATACTGCGGGAAGATTGCCTGTTTCAGGGGAGCATCCGTCGCGTTATAGCGAATGACATGGGAAATTAACAGGGCATTGGCTAGACCATGGGGGACATGGAAGGTAGATCCGAGCTTGTGCGCCATGGAGTGACACACCCCCAAAAAGGCATTGGCAAAGGCCATCCCCGCGATGGTAGCGGCATAGTGCACTTTTTCGCGCGCTTCTGGATCGGCAGCCCCATGGCGGTAGGCGCGTGGCAGGTAGGCAAACAGCAGCTTAATGGCTTCTAGGGCTAATCCTTCGGTAAATTCCGTGGACAGTACCGACACGTAAGACTCCAACGCGTGGGTGAGGGCATCAATGCCACCGTAGGCCGTGAGTTTTTTCGGCATGTGCAGCACCAACTCAGGATCCACAATGGCCATCGTGGGGGTTAAGGCGTAATCAGCTAAGGGATACTTAATCCCCACGCGGTCATCGGTGACAACAGCAAAGGGGGTGACTTCTGAGCCGGTACCCGAGGTGGTAGGAATGGCGACCATGATGGCTTTTTGTCCTAAGGGAGGCAATTGATAGACCCGCTTGCGGATATCCATGAAGCGCATGGCCAAGCCGTCAAACTCGACCTCAGGATGCTCGTACAAAAGCCACATGACTTTGGCTGCATCCATGGGGGAGCCACCACCAACGGCAATGATGACATCTGGCTGATACTGTCGAAGCAAGGCAAGGCCACGGTTAACCGTGCTCAGGGTGGGATCTGGCTCTACCTCGTGGAAAATATCGTGTTTGATCCCCATTTCCTCAAGGACATGGGTAATGGGATCGGTAATACCTAGGTCAAAAAGGGGTTTATCGGTAATTAAAAAGGCGCGTTGTTTGCCGTCTAAATCCCGCAGTGCCACAGGTAAGCACCCAGGTTTGAAGTAAATTTTAGGTGGCACCCGGAACCAAAGCATATTTTCGCGGCGATCGCTCACGGTTTTGATATTCAGCAAATGATGGGGGCCGACGTTTTCGGAAATGATGTTGCCGCCCCACGTGCCGCAGCCCAGTGTTAAGGAGGGATCCAGCTTAAAGTTATACAGATCCCCGATCGCCCCTTGGGAAGACGGCGTGTTAATGAGTACCCGTGCAGTTTGCATCCGATACTTAAAGTAGGCAATATCATCTTGATTACGGGGATCGGTATAGAGAACGGACGTGTGCCCCATCCCTCCAAAGTTGACTAGCTGCGCTGCCATCTCAACCCCTTTATGGAACTGGGGAGCGCGGTAGAGTGCCAAGATCGGACACAGTTTTTCGTAGGCAAACGGCTCTTGGACACCAATCTCGGTAACCTCTGCCAACAGCACCCGCGTCTGTGGGGGTACCTCAATGCCAGCCATAGCAGCAATACGAGACGCTGACTGACCGACAATAGCGGCGTTCAGGCGGCCATCTTTCAAAATGAGTTGCCCAACCCGCTCTTGCTCCTCTGGTTTGAGGATATAGCCGCCCCGCCGTTGAAATTCGGCTTTCACTGCCTCATACACGTCATCAACCACAATGACTGACTGCTCCGATGCACAAATCATGCCGTTGTCAAAGGACTTACTGAGCAAAATCGAGCTAACAGCGGTGGCAATATCGGCAGTGGCATCAATGAGGGCAGGGGTATTGCCAGCCCCCACCCCAATGGCGGGATGGCCGGAGGAGTAGGCGGCCTTAACCATCCCCGGCCCACCCGTTGCCAAAATCAGCTTGATCTCAGGGTGTTGCATGAGTGCCTGCGACAATTCAATGGTGGGTTCATCAATCCAGCCAATGATGTCAGCAGGGGCACCCGCCGCCACTGCTGCCTCTAGGACAATCTTGGCGGCCTCAGCCGTACAGGCTTTGGCACGAGGATGGGGAGAAAAGATAATGCCATTACGAGTTTTCAGGCAAATCAGGGCTTTGAAAATCGTGGTCGAGGTGGGATTGGTGACCGGCACCACCCCCGCCACAATGCCTACGGGTTCAGCAATTTTTTGGATGCCAAAGAGGGGATCATCTTCAATCACCCCACAGGTTTTTTCCTCTTTGTACTTGTTGTAAATAAACTCTGAGGCAAAGTGGTTTTTAATCACTTTATCTTCGACAAGCCCCATGCCAGTTTCGGCAACCGCAGCCTTGGCAAGGGGGATGCGGGCTTGGTTAGCGGCCATTGCAGCCTGATGAAAAATATGATCGACTTGGGCTTGGGTAAACTGGGCGTAGCGTGCTTGGGCGTCTTTGACGCGCTGGATGAGTGCTTCTAACCCCGTCAAATCCTTGACCGGTGCATAGCTGGTGGTGGCAGTCATTGGCTACTCCTTAAACCTTCATCAAGGGATTATTGAACTGTGAGATTGTAGTCACGAAAGATGGCGATCGCCCGGGCAACATCGTCCGGACTGGCGGCAGGGGTGTCATACAATTGATAGGGCAACCCTAACTGCTGCCATTTGTATTCCCCCATTTTGTGAAAGGGCAGGACTTCAACCTTTTCGATATTGCGCAGACCAGCAACAAATTGGGCGAGGCCACGGATGTTGTCCGGATCGTCCGTGAGGCCGGGCACTAGCACAAACCGAATCCAAGTGGGTTTGTGAATCTGATCGAGGTAGCGAGCCAACTCAAGGGTGGGTGTAATGGCGACACTAGTGACCCGCCGATAGGTATCTGGCAAGAAGGATTTAATATCCAGCAACACCAAGTCAGCAGCCGCTACCACTGGCTTGGCCACATCTAACACCACATAGCCAGAGGTATCCAAGGCCGTGTGTAACCCTAGGTTATGGCAGCCCTCAAAAATTTCGCGGACAAACTCTGGCTGCATTAAGGGTTCGCCACCACTGACGGTAACCCCCCCCTGCCGCAGGTAAGAGCGGTAGTGCTCAATGTCGTTGAGCAGTTCTGTGACGGTGACCGGTTTGCCTTGATGGGGTTCACGACAATCAGGATTATGGCAGTACAGACAGCGCAGCGGGCATCCCTGAGTAAAAATCACGTAGCGGATCCCTGGGCCATCAACCGTGCCACAGGTCTCAACGGAGTGAATGTAACCGATTGTCTGCTGCTCGGGCAGAGTTGACACCATAGGTACCTCAAGGGAAATTGAATTGGTGTGTTACCACTGGACAACAATGCTGAAACCTCTTGTGGTGAATGAATTCATAAGCCGGTTTACGCTGTTTGGGACTCTTGATACAGTCTCAATGACGGTAAATTGGAGAGGGACAAGCAACTAATAATAGCTAATAACAGCAATTTCAAATATGTCCCTAAATCCATTATAAAAGAACGATCCAGAGAGAATTCATTCCTTAATCAAGACTTTATAAAGGCCAGAGATTGCTGAGAATTGCTGATTTGCTTAATATTTGCCCGGAATAGTCTGATTCCTTGCCACTGCTGATTTAGGCATTGTTTAAGTGAGGCGATCGCATCGTTAGGAATGCACCTCACTTTAGATTATATAAAATTTATCAACGTCTATTTTCTGATTTAAGTTTCTGTAGCGGTGTGACCTATTTGCTGGCAATTAATTTGCACCAAACAAGCTGTTTCCTAGCACCATGCCCATAGGGTAGCTTTACCGAAAAAACGCCGTAAAGCCCCTAGCTTTAGCTATGGGGATATAAGGCGCATATTGTTTTATCAAGCTGAGTCTGTGATAAAATGGAGCCATGAGAGTCATAGAAGCCAAGCTAAAGGGCACACAAGAGCAATATCAGTCTCTGGACGAAGCCATCCGTACCGCACAATTTGTGCGCAACAAGTGTGTACGGCACTGGATGGACAACAAGGGTGTGGGCAGGAATGACCTCTATTCCCACTGCAAAACCTTGGCTCAAGAGTTTGATTTTGCTAAAAAGTTAAACTCAGCGGCAAGGCAGGCAAGTGCAGAGCGAGCTTGGGCTTCCATTTCTCGCTTCTATACCAACTGCAAAAACAAGGAGGCAAAGAAGGGATACCCCAAATTCAAGAAGCATTGCCGCTCTGTAGAGTACAAGCTATCGGGTTGGAAGCTGTCAGGGGATGGGATGTCCATCACCTTCACTGATGGCTTCAATGCAGGTACATTTGCCTTGTACTGCAATGGAGAGGCAAGACAGTATATCCTCAACTCTAAAATCAACCGAGTGCGGGTGATACGCAGGGCAGATGGGTACTATGCTCAATTCTGCTTGGATGTAGAGCGCAAAGAGCAAGGACAATACACAGGCAATGTCATCGGTATTGACTTGGGGTTAAAACACTTCTACACCGACCAGAACGGAAACACGGTCGATTGTCCTAAGTTTTTAAGACGTAGTGAACGGAGGTTAAAGCAACACCAACGCAGGTTAAGTAGGACGTTCAATAAAGGAGCCAAGCCTCAGTCCAAGAATTATCACAAGCAAAGGAAAAAACTAGGCAAAGTACATCTGAAAGTTCAACGCCAACGTAAAGACTGGGCAATCAAGCTTGCTCGGTGCGTAGTGGCATCTAACGTTCGCCTTTGGCGGCGCGGAGCGCTTTGTCGTGGTGTATGAGGACTTGCAGGTGAAGAACCTAGTCAAGAATCATCATCTTGCCAAATCCATCCATGATGCTAGTTGGTCTCAGTTCACCCAATGGCTGGACTACTACGGGAAGGTGTGGGATAAGGCAGTAGTGTCAGTACCGCCACAATACACCACACAGGACTGTACTCATTGCGGTCATAGGGTGCCAAAAACTCTATCCACTAGAACCCATAGTTGTCCTAAGTGCGGGTTTGAGTTAGACAGAGACCAGAACGCGGCTCTGAATATCTTGAAAAAGGGGCTAAGCATCTTGGGGATGGAATGGCAAAACGGTACCTTAGGGCATAAGGGAACCGCCTCGCAAGAGGGAACGCTTGGGGAGAGATGTACCGCTGCTATGGAAGGGCAACCTAACATGGTAAGTGCGCTCGTAGAACCAAGAACAAGAATCCCTGCTCTTTAGAGCGGAGAGTATGTCAACACTAGCCCCACGGTGTGGTTCAGTGAAAGAAGCAGTAGGCAGGGGTTAACCCCCTGCCAAAATGGGTGTCTCGGAGGTTCTGATGAATGTTTTTGTGCTGTGTACCGGTCGTTGCGGCTCGGTGACCTTTGCCAAGGCCTGTAGCTATATGACGAACTTCACTAGTGCCCACGAGTCGCGCACCTTTCTGCTGGGAGGCGATCGCCTCGCCTATCCGGATCAACACATCGAAGTGGATAATCGCCTCTCATGGTTTTTAGGCCGCTTAGATCGTGCCTACGGCGATCGCGCCTTCTACGTGCATTTGCGCCGGGATGCAGCCAGTGTAGCCCGCAGTTATCGCGAACGCTATGGTATTTGGATCATGAAAGCCTACCGGGAAGGTATTTTGCTGAACCTCCCTGCCAATGCAGATCCCCTTGCCGTGTGCTTAGACTACTGCGACACGGTTAACAGCAACATTGAGTTCTTTTTGCGCGATAAAACCCACACCATGACCATTGACCTAGCGGAGATTGAAAACCGCCTTTCCGCAATTTTGGCGCTGGATTGGTGCCGAAGGAAACCTAGAGGCTGCCTTGGGATGTTTTCAGACGCGGCACAATGCCTCGCATTTTATTCCAGCCACCACGATCGATGATGCGCGGCGTTTTCTAGGGAAATTCCTGCGGCGTAGGTCAGCTAGTATTTAGGGGTGACTCTTTAGCCAGTCTTTGAGCGCTAGGACAAGGCGATCGCACTCTTGGGGCAAGGTAAAGTAATGCACACAGGCGCGCACCGAAGGAGGATATAGCAACTCCCGCACAAGAATATCTTGGGCTTCGAGATCCTGCACCAGTTGGCGGTGTTGACCATTGGCAAGCTGAAAGGACACGAGGCCGGAGGGAGGAGGCACTGGACTGAGGCAGGTTAAGCCCGCAATGCCCTGCAACTGTTGCCATAGGTACTGGCTAAGATAACAAATGCGACGGTAGCGATCGCCAACGCTGCCCCATTGATCGTGTACCCCAACAGCCGTGGTGAGGGCACTGACCAAGGAAAATGCTGTGGTAGCCACTTCAAAGCGGCTGGCATCCTCTTTCCAGCCAGCGGGTTGCGCATCCCGGGTCTGATGAATGCCCCGCCAGCCCACAAAGGTCGGTTCAAGGGTTTCGATGCGATCGCGGCGGATATACAGTCCACCCAGACCCGCAGGCCCACAGCACCACTTATGCCCCGTAAACGCATAGTAATCCACCCCCAAGGCAGGTAGGTTCAGGGGCACCATTCCCACACTCTGGGCGGCATCCGCTAGCACTTGAATCCCCTGCTGATGGCATAACTGCACAATGTCTTGCAGGGGTAATAGCTTACCGGTGTTCCACAGCAGATGACTGATCACCACCAAGCGAGTGCGGGGATGAAGCCGCGCTGCAATGGCTGTCACATCGTCCTCACACCATGGCCAGAAATTAACCCGATCCACCACCACTCCTAAGCGCCGCTGCAACTGCTCAGCAATGGCCACTACTCCGGGATGCTCACAGTTCGAGATCAACAGATGATCCCCTGCTTGCCAGTTAATACCCCAGAGAACGATATTGCAACCACTGGTCACTGAATCCGTCAGAGCTATTGTGTCGGGAGTGGTGTTGAGTAAATCGGCGAGGGCTTGGCGTAGGTCTTGTAATTGCTGCGCGAGCCATGGGAAGACTCGATTCGCAAACGGACCTTGCTCTTGGATGTGGCGATCGCTTTGGATCAGCGCCTGCCATGTCTGTTGGTGCAGTGGGCCTTGGCCACCGTAATTGAGATAGGTTTTATTCAGCAGAGCCGGATAACTGTGGTGATAAGCGTTGAGGGTTTCAAGATCCATAGCGTGTCTCACGAGGGCGGCAGCGTGGTTGAAGCGCCACAATGGCGGCAATAGGGAAGGTGGCGATAGGTGGGCTGTTGACAGGACGGGCAGGGCAGCCACTGCAAGTAACCACAATGGGGACAGTGGCGATCGCCGTGCTGTAATCGCTTGCCACAGCGGAGACACCGCTGCTTTTGCGCCCGCCCAGCCGCTTGGCGGTGGGGGTTGAGGAATAGCGCCTGTGCCACCTTAATCAGGCCAAAGCCAACCACAGGAATGATCAAAATATAGAGGTAGCGCACCAGAAAAAGGAGATCACCAAACAGGGTCACCACCAGCTCCGACAGCCAGCGGAACAGCACCCCCACCTGCAACAGTTCAAAAATTTTCAGGATCAGCGGGATCAAGAAAATGACCAGTAGGTGCCAACTCATCAGCGCCACCAAGCCGTACTGGTGGCGATCGGCGTAGCGGTTGACCCCCCACGCCACCCCAATCAAGGGGACTAAAAAGAGCGCTTGCAGCAAAAACCGCAGGCTAGGGTACCAAAACTGCGAGTGCTGGTACTCAGCCTCAAGGGTGGCAAAGGTGGCATCGTTAGCTAAAAACTGTAGGAATGTTTGGCTCGATGGCTCATTCAGAATCGTTTGCTGAAGAGCTGCCTTCTCTTGATTTAGGGTGGCGATTTTGCGGTTGTTGGTCTCTAGGGTCGCCTTGGCTTTAGCGGCTTCTACTAGGTTGATGGATTGCTCTGTGGGTTGGCCTGCTAATTGTTCAAGCAGCGTTGAGTCATACTCTTGGCGAATCTGCTGGTTAGTGGCTTCGAGGCTATCGATCTCCTGCTGCTTTTGCCTCAGTAGGCGGAGCCGCTCCTGATTGACTGTCGTGTTCACTGCATCCTGATAGCGGGCATAGGTGACACAACTCTCAGAGATTTGCCCCAATTTCCCGACAGCACTCTGCTCTAGAGCTTCTAGAAAAGTAGGGGGTCTCGTCTCAGAGGGTTGGGGAAGGGTATCGCGAATTTGCTGCTCGATAAACTGCCAGTGGCGATCGCCCCCCGTTTGCTGGCGATAGGCCTGCCATGGGGCATAGCACGGCTGTGCTTGGCTCGGACTCAGCAGCCAGTTGCCAATTTCCGCTAGGCCACTAAAGACATTAATGAGGATAAAAATATCCACCAAAATAATGACGATTAAACTTACCCGATTCAGGGGTTCGTTATTGACAAGGCGCGATCGCCGCCAGAACGTGCGCCAGCCCCGCCGCAACTGCCGGCCAATCGTCATAACAGGGCATAGCCAAACGCTAACTTCACTCGCTCAAGAGTGGCATTGGCAACGGTCGCGGCTTGATCTCGGCCGGCCTTCAGTAACCCTCTCAAATAGGTGAGATCGGTCATGATCTCGCGGTAGCGTTGCTGAATCGGCTCAAGCGTTGCAATCACCGCATCCGTTAGCAAGGGCTTAAACTGTCCCCAGCCCATCTCAGCGCACTCAGCCGCCACCGCTTCCTTGGTTTGTCCTGTTAACACTTGGTACAACCCCAGCAAATTATTTGCTTCGGGACGCTCTGGATCGTCAAAAACCAACCCTCGGATGGGGTCCGTTTTACAGCGCTTAATTTTTTTGCGAATCTCGTCGGCAGAATCCAATAGGTTAATGCGACTCATATCCGACGGGTCTGACTTCGACATTTTCTTGGTGCCATCGGTGAGGCTCATCACCCGTGCCCCTGCCTTAGCAATGAAGGGCTCCGGTAGCTTTAGGATGGGTGGTTGGTTGCGGGCAAACAGATAATTGACCCGGGCGGCAATATCGCGGGTCAGCTCTAGATGCTGCTTTTGATCGTCGCCCACGGGAACCAGATCAGCATCGTAGAGCAAAATATCTGCCGCCATCAGTACCGGATAGTCCAGCAGCCCAGCAGCGACATTCTCCCCCTGCTTGACGGCCTTTTCCTTGAACTGGATCATGTCCTCCAACCAGTTGAGGGGCGTGATGCAGTTCAGCAGCCAAGTTAGCTCAGCATGGGCACTGACGTGGGACTGCACAAAAATGGTGGCATGGTTCGGATCAATGCCACAGGCAAGGTAGAGAGCAGCAACGGTATAGGTATTGGCAGCCAGTACCGTTGGATCGTGGGGCACCGTAATGGCGTGCAAATCAACAACACAGAAGTAATTTTCGTAGTTTGCCTGACCGGCCACCCAATTGCGAATAGCCCCTAAGTAATTGCCAAGATGTAAACTTCCCGTGGGTTGAACCCCCGATAACACCCGTTTTTTGGTCACCCGACTCTCCCGTGATGGCTCCTTTTCTATGCTACTGGGGACTGTCACCCCTCCGGCGATTGCCCTAGGGATTCTAAGCAAGCAGCGAGGCGAAAACAAGACAAAATGTAAAGAAGTTCTGTATCCTCTGTCGAAACGTAACAGTGAGTAACAGTGGACGGATGAGGGTTAAGAGGGTTGGCTAGAGTGGAAACGAGAGATCCTAATTATCATAGCAACTCTCCTATCCGTTTACGTTGAGGTCGAACCACCATGATTCAGCCACCGCGCTGGCGATCGCTCCCCGTGTTCATAACCGGCATAGCCTTTTTGGGAAGCAGTGCCCTGTCAGTAATGGCGGCTCCTCGCGGACGTGGGCGACCGGCCGGCAACCCACCTCGTGGCCCTGTTGATATCACCCCCCGTGGCGGTGTAGATGTCACCCCGGCAGCGCCACGCTACCGCTACAATAACGCAATTGTTAATCCCCGCTGGAATCCAGGCTTAGGCAACTGGTGGTGGAATGGGAGTCGCCCTTGGTATCCCAATCGGGTATATTGGGGCGGGGGCTTTTGGGGGGGTATCGTTGCCGGAGCAGTTGCTGGGAGCGTGGCAGCAGAACAGTCGGAACCCACTGTAGTTGTGACCAGTCCAGGAGGGCAGTTGCTCTCTAGCTACAGTTTGATGCAGGTACCCTGTAATAGCGCGAACACCTCCAACTTAGTAGTGATCCGCGGGCCAGAAGGGAGTGTCATTTGTGCCCAACCCACCGCTATGGTACCCAGCGGTGTCTATATTGTTGATCCAGAAACGCTATCCCTTGTGCCGCAGTAAGTCATGTTTGGTGTTTGGATCAAGAATAACCCTGTCCCAACGTCCCATCACGCGGGGTAACGGCTGGTGCCTAAGCCGATAGACCCCCTAGCTCTGTATCTTAAAGGATGACTGGATGATGCGCAACTCACTCTCACTCCTCAACTATCCCCTTGCTGTTGGGCGAGGAGTGCTCATTACGCTGCTGTTGGCAGCACTGGTTAATCCGCTGCCTGCCCTTGCCAATCGCGGCGGCGGGCGGGGCAACCTTGGCGGGGCGCTTAACCGTGAGCGCAACCTTAGTAATCGTGTAAACCGCAACAACCTTTGGAATCTTGAGGGCAACGCCAACATTAACCGGAATGTCATTCGCAACCGCAATAATCGCCCGAATAGTATTCGCAACATTGATCGGACAAACCTTAACATTGATCGCCGTAATCGCAACTGGAATAATATCAATGTTGACCGGCGTAACCGCAATTGGAATAACGTTAATATTAATAATCGCAGCTGGCGAAATAATCGCTGGAACAATAACAACATTATTGTGAACCCACGTTGGCGACCGGGCTGGAACCACTGGTGGTGGAATGGGAATCGGCCATGGTATCCAACACCTCGTTACTGGGGGGGTGGCTTTTGGGGCAACCTTGCCATTGGGCTGTCCTCTGCCGCTGTCGCTGGCGCAGTGGCAGGCAGTATTGCTAATGCTAATAACAACCCACAGGTGGTGGTAGTGAATAATAGCCCCGGCGGCCAACTCCTGAGCAGCTATGAACTTGTGCAAGTCCCGTGCTCAACTAGTGCTAATTTAGTTGTCATTGCTGGACCGTCCGACAGTGTTATTTGTGCCCGCCCTACCGCTGCGGTGCCGGCAGGGTTCTACACGGTAGATACTGCTAATTTGGCGCTCATTCCAGATGTCTAGGCAATGTCTGTTGACACTCCCACCGACTAACGTCGGGGGATTCTTACGTAGTCCACAAACGAACTCGTAAAGGCGCTGTTAACGCAATACCTTCATCGCATTAGCCAAATCACCTGCCCCTAGCAAATGCGTTTGTAGAACCTAGCTCAAGGCGTATTGCGCCGCACAACCCAACTGGTAATGGTACCGCCCGGTGTCACCCCCAAATGCACGGTGGCAATTTCTAGGATATGGCCGTGGCGGTTACGGAACTGAAAGGCACAGACATCCACACCAAAGGGCTGACAGCCAATCAACTCACTAAACCCTTGGCTAATGAGATAAGCCACAATGGGAGTGGTATTCGTGACCTCTAGCATAACTGGATTGACAACAGGCTGCCACCCGCGGGCAATCAACTGCTCACGCGCCTCTGGATAGTTCATCCCTTGGCGTAGGCGGGGCAAGCGTTGGGCAAAGGCACCGGGAGCAAGACCGACACCGGCCATGAGCAGACCAAGGCTGACAAAGCGTTGCACAAGGGTATAAGGCATAGCAACAAAAGGGATGCGGCTTGGTAGCGTCCTACGGTGGTTGCCGTTGTTTTATGCAGTTTGCCGCTGGCCACCCGTTTCTAGGTGAAGCGATCGGTCACCGCCCCCAAGCTACTGGAGGAGACCAACTTGGCATACTTTGCCAACACCCCACGGGTATAACGCGGTGCGGGGGGGTGCCACGCTGAGCGCCGCTTAGCGAGTTCCGCCTCACTGACATTGAGCTGAAGTAGTCGCTGATGGGCATCAATGGTAATTGAGTCTCCCTCTTCCACAAGGGCAATTGTACCGCCGACGGCTGCCTCTGGCGCAACATGCCCCACCACCATGCCGTAGGTTCCCCCTGAGAAGCGGCCATCGGTAATGAGGCCAACGCTATCGCCTAAGCCAGCGCCAATGATGGCGGAGGTAGGGGCAAGCATTTCCCGCATTCCTGGTCCGCCCACTGGACCTTCGTAGCGAATAACGATAATATCGCCGGGATTGATCGTGTTGGCTAAAATTGCATCTAAACAGGCTTCTTCAGAGTCAAAGACGCGCGCAGGGCCAGTGATTTTGGGGTTCTTGACCCCAGAGATTTTAGCAACAGCCCCTTCGGTGGCCAAGTTGCCTTTGAGGATAGTCAGGTGGCCGGTGGAGTAGAGCGGTGTCTCGAAGGGACGGATCACATCTTGGTGAGGGTCAGGCGTGTCGGGCACATGCCGCAGTCGCTCGGCAATGGTCTCGCCGGTAATGGTGATGCAGTCGCCGTGCAGCAGCCCATGGTTGAGCAGCATTTTCATGACTTGGGGAATTCCCCCCGCTCGATGCAGATCGGCGGTGACGTATTTGCCGGAGGGTTTGAGGTCGCACAGGACGGGCACCCGCTGGCGAATGGTCTCGAAGTCATCGATCGTTAAGGGCACTTCGGCACTGTGGGCGATCGCCAGAAAGTGTAGAACTGCATTGGTTGAGCCACCCACCGCCATAATCACACTGAGGGCATTTTCAATAGACTGGCGGGTAATAATATCGCGGGGGCGTAGGTTTTGACGAATGGCCTCCACAAGAACTTTACCAGCCAGTTCCGTGCTGTCAGCCTTTTCTGCGTCCTCAGCGCTCATGGTGGAGGAATACATCAAGCTCATCCCCATGGCTTCAAAGGCAGAGGACATCGTATTAGCGGTAAACATGCCGCCGCAGGAGCCAGCCCCCGGACAGGCATGGTGTTCAATAGCGTGGAGGGTGGCATCACTCATTTTGCCAGCACTGTACTGCCCCACCGCTTCAAAGGCGCTCACCACGGTGAGATCATTCCCCTGCCATTGACCCGGCTTAATGGTGCCACCATAGACAAAAATGGCTGGAATATTCATCCGTGCCATGGCGATCATCGCGCCCGGCATATTTTTGTCGCAACCGCCGATTGCCAACACCCCATCCATACTCTGGGCGTTACAGGCGGTTTCAATGGAGTCGGCAATGACATCCCGCGAGACGAGGGAATACTTCATGCCTTCGGTGCCCATCGAAATCCCGTCGCTGACGGTGATGGTGCCAAATAATTGGGGCATCCCCCCTGCGGCGCGAATCCCTGCTTCGGCACGACTAGCGAGGGGGGCAATGCCCATATTGCAGGGGGTAATCGTGCTATGGGCGCTGGCAACGCCAACAATGGGCTTACTGAAATCCTCGTCGCCAAACCCAACGGCTCGCAGCATTGCTCGGTTGGGGGTGCGCTGAATGCCTTCAGTAATAATACGACTGCGCCAATTGTCTGCCATGGTGTTCCTGCGATCGGCTTGCAAAAATTCAGTTGGATATTGTTTTATTCTCTCCCACGGGTGGGCGATCGCTCCAGTGGCCAAGCCAAATAAAAGAGTAATGCCAAAAACAGTCCTAAGCCTGAAAGGTACTTCAAACTATTGGGAATGAGCGGACTGGGTGACCAGAAGCCTTCAATAATCCCAGCAATAACCAAGAGAGGCACCACCCCAAACATCAGTTGAGCGGCCAAGGTACCATTGCGTTTCAGGGCGCTAAAGCGACGATACCGCCTTGGAAAAAGCAGTCCTTGCCCCAGCAGCAGCCCCGCCGCCCCCGCCAGAAAGATCGCTGGCAACTCAAGGGCACCATGGGGGCTGACAAACGCCCAAAAGGGATACGAGAGATCATTTTGTGCCACAAAGGCGGCGATCGCCCCAATGTGAATCCCATTCGTCCAAAGAATGTAGAGGGTGCCCAACCCGCCGAAAATCCCCCCCGCAAGAGTTGCAACGGCCACACTAATGTTATTGGTCATGATGGAACTAGAGGCCAACGGCTCAATGCCCACAATAGACCCCATCCACAACTTGCCTTGATCCTCCACCAAGGAAATAATGTTCGGGGGCACCACCAGTTCCATAAATTGGCGATCGGCCCATGTGTACCACCAACCCATCGCCAACGCCACCATAAATACACCAACGGCCACGGCTGTTTGCGGCCACGTTTGCTGCACCACGTCGGGAAACCCCCGCTGAAAAAACCAGAGCACCTTACGCCAGTCTTCCGGCTGCCTTCCCTGATACACTTGGCTGTAGCTGCGCAGCGTCAGACCTTGCAAATAGTTGACAAGATGACTGCCGAGCCGTCGGGTTTTTGCCCGTGCCAGATCCGCGCTAACCAAGCGGTACAGCTGACTCAGGCGACAAATGTCCGCAGCAGACAGAGCGCCAATCCCCTTAGTCTCAGCCCGGTTGAGCAATTGCTCTAGCTCAAGCCACTGTGCCTCCTGCCGCATCAACCAGCGCTCAACATTCATCGGGTGTCTCATCCATCGCCGCTAAAAAGGCTTCCAGTTTCTTGCGGGGAATATAGGGCCAGCCGCCGTTGCGTTCGATTTCCCTGAGGAGCTTGTACAGAGCTTGGCGGTTCGTGGGCAGTACCGCCTGAAACTGATTGTCACAAATATCGCGGTGCAGCTCTTCAAGCAGCCGCAGCAGCGCCAGCAACTCAACCACATCCCCCGCTGCCTGTTGTGCCGCAGTGCGAATCCTGAGGGCGAGTTCCGTTAACTGCTCAGAGGGAGCCGAGGGAGTTTTGACATCCTCCATCGTCCTAAAAGACGGGGATTCCCAGTCTGGTTGCATTAAGCACCCTCCTGATGGATAAGCGGACTGGATAAGCGGATCATCGCCAACTGCCTCCAAGGAGGTCTGACACTGACTCACGCGCTCATTCGGCCGGCATCGTCCTGCCACCAAAATATTGTTGCTGGCATTCTCGTCTCTATCGTGTTCAGCCCCACAGTTGAGGCGCAGCACAGACCGAATAGAAAATTTTAACTTCCCCCACCGATAACTGCAACAGGAGCAGATCTGAGAGGTGGGATCCCATCGACTGATGACTCTCACGTCCCGGTCTGCAATCATGTTGGACTTAGCCTCACCCATGGTTCTGATTTGTCGCCACCCAGCTCGACTCATAGCCTTGGCGAACCGACGATTCGTGACCATACCAGAGCTGACTTCAGACAAGCATTTCCGCTCATCAGTCGTCTTCGCCTAGGTGATGCAGACCTTCTGCAACTCAGCGATGCTCAGCCATGTCTCCCCTTTTGGGGTTGATGTAATCAATGCCAGTGCATCATTCCACACCGTAGGGATTATCTAGCGAGTTGGCTGGATCGCTGCACCGCCGTTATCACTGCTGCTATCTGGGCGTGGCCAGCAGATTTCTCAAATCGCAGCGGAAACTTACCCCGTCGCACGAGCCGCCAACCTAAAGGGATGATACTGGTTACGCCTGCTACATCCCGAAACCGATTGCCCACAACTCGCAGGCCAAATTTGCGCTCATCCACCCAGCCCCCTTCCTTGACCAGTTCTACCAAGACTTGGCGGTGGCGTAGGGGACGGTCTTGATTGCGGCTGGCCACGGGTGCTGTTGCCAAGATCCCCTGCTTGACCTCACTAATGCGATCCAGGGGAGCCACCCCCACTGGACACACCGTATTGCAGTTAAAACAGCGGGTACATCCCCATACGCCACTCTCGGCATTGTTATATTGGCTTAAGCGCTCTGGGGTGGCGCTGTCGCGGGTGTCGGCCACAAGGCGAGCGGCTTTGGCTAGGGCATGGGGGCCAACAAACGCTGCATTGACCTCCACGGCATTACAGGCACCATAGCAAGCACCACAGAGAATACAGTTGCCCGCGGCATTGAGCTTATCGCGGTCTTGGGGGGATTGCAGAAATTCCCGCTCTGGAATCTGGCGGGCGGCGGTGCTGACGTAGGGATCCACGGCGGCTAATTTTTGCCAGAAGTCGGTCATATCCACCACTAGATCCCGCAGTACAGGTAAGTTCCCCAACGGGGCGATCGCAATCTGGTTGGGGGTGAGGCTATTGGCTAACTCGGCGCGGACACTCTGCTGGCAGGCAAGGGCAGAGCGGCCATTAATCGTCATGGCACAACTGCCACAAATGGTGTTACGGCAATTCTTACGAAAGCTGAGGGTGCCGTCGTGATACCACTTGATTTGGTTGAGGGCATCCAGAACCGTTTGACCGGGATCAATTTCAAGCGCAAAGGTCTGCCAGTAAGGGTCTCCTTGGGGCGCTTGGCGACGGATAGCAAAAGTAGTCGTGCTCATAGTAGGCGTAGCAAGATGGCCATCGGAACTGCCCAGGGCATCTCTATCCTAGGCGCAAAACTATTGCCCCCGCTAGGAAGGCTAGATCACTCTTCAAGCACTGGTGGGCTGGCGGTGGGGAAGGGAATTAAAAAGGCCACAATCGAGCCTAAGGCAAACCCAGCCACATTACGCAATAGGGGCAGCCATTCATGGGTACGCACTAGGACGGGGCCTAAGCCAAAGGCAAAAAAGAGCATTCCCCACAGGGGTGAAAAGAGCAGCACCCATTTCCAGGCAATGAGTTGATCGCTACGGCGAGGACGCGCCACAAATCCCAGAATGAGACCACCAAAGACGGAGGTGGCTAAGGTGAGAATCCACTGCTCTTTTGGCAACCCCGGTACAGCACGGCAGCCGCCCTGAGCAAGGCAGGTTTCAATGGCGGCAAGGGATTGGAGAATTGCCTGATCTTCGCCGTTGTCCCGCACAAAGTATTGATTGCCAAAGCGGGTTTGCAACTCGACCCAAAAGGTACGCTGGAGAACACGGTAGGCGGTATCCCCCACATTAAAGTTAAGGATATTGCCGCCACGGGAGTCTGCCACTAATAAAATACTGCGGTCATCAAGCTGCCAAAAGTCCCGTACTGCTAGCCCGGGGGTGCGATCGTACTGGGTGAGCACTCGCAACTTCCAGCCGGTTTGGGCTTCAAACTCCGCTAGCTCTGCATCGAGGCGCTCTTTTTGCACCGGGGTTAAAATGCCCGCTAGGTCCACGATGTTGGTGGCTTGGGCGGGTAGCAACTCAGGGTTGTTAAAGCTGTGAGCCGGGGCGATCGCCCCCAGCCAACACAGGGTAGAAAGGACGAATACCAAGGCGAATTGCCGCAGCCACTGAGACGTCTGCTGAAACATTGTAATAAAAATTTACAAAAAGAGCGGGTTTTTTAATTATCTTAAGGGTATGCTGCGAAACATTGCAATCCGGCGGCAGACAATTCTCAGAAATATGCTGTTTTTGTTACAGACATCCCTCAATTAGAATCAGGCTGCTATACTTCAGGTCTTATGTTGCGCTGTTTCCTCTTGACAGTTGGCCACCGCTATCCTCTAAATGACCATGCGCTATTCTCCCCAGTTGCTCCACTACCTTGAACGCGATCTGGCCTTGCCACCAGAAAGTATTGCCATGGCACTGCGGCAGTGGCAGCAGCAGCAAGGATCATTGCCCATCATCCTTTGGCAGTATGGTCTCATTAGCCTAGAGCAACTGGACAGTTTATTTGAGTGGCTAGATGCAAGCCGTGGCGATCGCCAATTCGAGCACTAGAGGCACAACCGCACAAACCACACGGTAGGATCATCCCCGGGGGTAAACTCAAAGTGCCAATGGCGGCAAATACGGATCATCCCCTCATTATCTTTGAGGACGTAGGCATGGAGTGCGCTTAAGCCTTCATCCCGGGCAATTTGAATGAGGCGGTGCATTAATTCTGTCCCTAGACCCTGCCGCTGCCACGGATCGCTTACAAGCATCGAAAATTCGGCCGTATTGCCAACGTGATCTTTACTGAGGCGGCCAGCAGCGATGATTTCTGAGCCTGTTGGGGTCTGACGCTCTGCCACTAAGGCTATTTCTCGATCGTAATCGACAAAACAGATGCGGACGAGGCGATCGTGGGCTACCCGCTGCGAGAGCTTCATCAGATGAAAGTAACGCAAATAAACACTCTGCTCTGAAAGGGTGGCATGGTACTGCCGCATGAGGGGTTCATCCTCCGGGCGAATCGGACGAATGAGCACCGGTGTACCATCCCGTAGCTGCCACGGCGAGACATATTGACTGGGATAGGGACGGATCGCTGGCTTGGGGATGACGGCTTCGCTTCGATGGAGAACAATCCGCGCATCTAGAGCCACGACCCGCTCTGGCGGGGCAACGAGCAGCGGGTTAATGTCAATTTCCTGAATCCAAGGTTGCTCTACGACTAAGAGGCTGAAGCGCACCAGTAGATCTTCAAGAATGGCTAAGTTAACGGGGGGCCAACCCCGTACTCCCGCAAAGGCGCGGGCAATTTTGGTTTGTTGGAGTAGCCGCCGTGCCAAGGTGGTATTTAGGGGTGGCAGGGCGATCGCCGTGTCCTCCAGTACCTCCACCAGTTGGCCACCGGTACCAAAGAGGATCACCGGCCCAAACTGGGCATCGGTGGAGCAGCCTAAAATCAACTCAAAGCCTTTCCACGGAATCATTGGCTGAACGGTGACCCCTGCAAAATGCTCGGCGCCGACAGCTTGAGCAACGTTAGTTTGAATGGTGCGGTAGGCCGTGGCCACTGCCCCTGCATCTGGTAAGTTCAACGCAACCCCGCCCACATCAGTCTTATGGGTAATGGTGGGGGAGTAGAGTTTGAGCACCACTGGATAGCCCATACGATCAGCAGCAGTAACGGCCTCGGCTTCAGTGGTGGCAATGTGGGTCTCAACCACGGGAATCCCGTAGGCTGCTAGTACTGACTTTGCCTCCCACTCGTTCAGGAGGGTGCGTCCCTCTTGGCGTAGTTGGGTCAATAACTGGGTTACATGCTCTCGGTCTGGATGATTGGTGCCAAGGGTGCGTGGCAGCACAGGGGTTTCGTAGAGAGCCTGCAAGTGGTCGCTGTAGCGCCACATATAGCTAAAAATACGGGCGGCGGTATCGGCGTAGGCATAGGTAGGAATGCCCGCTTGGTTGAGCAGCCTCTCGCCGTCTTTAACCCCTTGGCCGCCCATCCAACTGGCCAGAATAGGTTTGGTACTGCTGGTGCGGGTTTGGACATAGTGCGCCAGATCCTGGGCGATCGCCAGCGGATCGGTCATGGCTTGGGGGGTCAGCACCACCAATAACCCGTCACTGTTGGGATCCGTCTCACAGTGTTGTAGGGCTTTGAGGTAGCGATCGGGGGTGGCGTCCCCCAAAATATCCACAGGGTTACCATGACTCCACGCCGCAGGCAAGAGCTGATCTAATACCGCCACGGTCTCGGTGGATAGCTGCGCTAACTGCCCCCCCGCACGGATCAGGGCATCGGTAGCCAACACCCCAGGCCCCCCCGCGTTGGTCAGAATCGTCAGGCGTGACCCCTTAGGCCGGGCTTGTTTATCTAGTACCTCCGCCATATCAAAGAGATCGGCAATCGTGTCCACCCGCAGCACCCCACACCGCTGTAGAGCCGCATCAAACACGGCATCTGACCCCATCAGCGCCCCGGTATGGGAGGCGGCAGCTTGCGCCGCTGCTGCTGTACGCCCGGCTTTAATCACAATGATGGGCTTGACGTAGGCCACTTCCCGGGCAGCGGATAAAAAAGAGCGGGCATCCCCCAGCGACTCCATATAGATGACAATGCAGCGGGTTTGGGGGTCATCGCCTAGGTAATAAATCAGATCGCCCCAGCCCACATCCAGCATCGTGCCAATCGAGATAAAGGCACTAAAGCCAACATTTTCTTGGAGACTCCAATCCAAAATTGAGGTGCACAGCGCACCACTTTGGCTAATAAAACCCACATGGCCACTGTGCGCCATGGTTGCCGCAAAGGTGGCGTTTAACCCCGTCGGCGGACACATGACTCCCAAACAGTTGGGGCCAATGACGCGCATCCGTGCCTTCTGGGCGATCGCTAGAATTTCTTCTTCCAACCCTAAGCCAGCAGCTCCAATTTCCCGAAACCCAGCGGAGATAATAATGGCACTTTTGACCCCTGCCGCTGCACACTCTTGCATCACCGCAGGCACCGTGGCAGCAGGGGTAGCAATCACCGCTAAATCCACTGGCTCAGCGATCGCCCCAACCGTTGGGTAGGCTTTAATCCCCAACACCGAGGAGCGCCGTGGATTCACCGGAAAGACAGTGCCGCCAAAGGGAGACTGAATTAAATTCCAAAGCAGAGTCCGCCCGACACTACCGTCTTTTTCGGTGGCTCCCACCACAGCCACACTGCGGGGGGCAAACAGAGGGCGCAGGGGCTGATGACCAGCTCGCAAAATATCGTAGGCATGAGACATCGCCATAATTGTCGCCTCACGAATAGTAGTCGCGCTGTACCCCCTTTCCTCTACTCTAGCGAGGGCTGCAAGGCAGACGAGGAATTCTTACAACTGTTTTAAGGTCGGTGTTGCTGAATGTGGCTATGAATTGCCTTCATCCCCAACCCGTCTCCCCAAGAAGAAGGGAGCTAAAATTCTTGTTCCCTCTCCTTTGGGAGAGGGCTAGGGTGAGGGCGGCAAAAGACTCAAACCCGAACATCATACGTCTATTCAGCAACCCCTTAAGGTCTATTCGCTGGTACCTGCTGATTTTGATTGTTGCTCCAGTTGGTTCAGCAGCGACAGTACCCGGTTACCCCGCTCAATGGAGCGATCTTCAATAAACACCACCTCTGGTGTCCGCCGTAGGCGAATGCGCTGTCCCAGTTCGTGGCGTACAAAGCCAGAGGCGGCCTTCAGCCCTGCCATCGTGGAGCGGCGTACTTCATCGGTACTATAAATGCTGACAAACACTTTAGCGTGTTGTAAGTCGCCAGATACTTCAACATCGGTGACACTCACCATGCCAGCACCCACCCGCTCGTCGCGGATTTCGTACATCAGCAACTGACTGACTTCTCGCTTAATTAATTCCGCAACCCGTGCGACCCGCCGTTCTGTTGCCATGGCTGGCCTCCTTTCTGTCTATTGCAGATGCTATTTCTTGTTCTATCTTAATCGCTTGTGGCTAGCTACCCCGAGACAGTACGGCGTTAGCAGGGGCGATCGGTTTGCCAGTAACGATTTAGGGTGGCAAAGGAAAAACTGCGCGGATCGATGCGCTCTCCCGATCGATCTACGGCGGCGTGGGTGGTCACTCGTGCTGGGGGAATGCCAGTCTGCGCAATTAGCCACCCTAGGGCTTGGTACTGGGCAGGGGTGTAGCCTTGGTGGTGCTGGCCATTGTGGCGACCTTGGGGCGGGGTTTCTAGGGAAATATGCAGGGCAAAGTTATTGACTGAAGGAGCAAGGCGGGGGTTCGTCTGGACGGTTTCGCTGCCAAACGTGGAGTTCCCAGCACCATAGGCGCGCTTTGACCACGGGACAAGGTGCAATATCCAGCCATTGAGGGTAATGAGTTCGTGGTAACTGGCCTGATCCTCATCGCGGGGGTGGGAAGTCTGAAAAAAGTTGAGGGCTGACTGGGCTGAGGCCACGGTCTCGTGCAGCACAATAATTGGCTCCTGTTGCAGCAGGTTGCCATGGATATCGGTACGGAAGCGATCGCCAAAGTTGGTGCTATGGGCAGGGACACTGTACCAAGGCGGCGCACTCGCACACTGTTGATGCTGTTGCCGCACTTGGGCAAATAACCGCTGGTAAACAGCGCCATCACTGGGCTGCAAAGGAACAAAGCGAGTGGGGGAATCGCTTGGGAGTAGGGGGCACTGGCGGGGCTGAGATCTGCTTCCACGCGTGGGTCATCGATGGCGATCGCCCCGGTCAAATTGAGGGGCGGATCCGTCTTAGGCATTGACCCCATCATGACCCCCCAAAGCGACAGGATAACGACTGCCGCAATTGCAAGGGAAATTGTAAAACGCAACCCATCCGAGGGACGCAGCATAGGCAGAACGAAATCAATTTGGCACAATACAATCAAACCCTAAGCCAATTACTGGGGATCAGCAAGCAGATGATTATCGTTCTAAAAAGTGGCACCCCCTCTGAGGAAATTGAGCGGGTGGGTGCCGAAATGCGCCTTTGGGGACTGACCCCCGAAAAAATTGTCGGCAAACACAAAGTTGTCATTGGCCTCGTTGGGGAGACTGCCGAACTGGATCCCCTGCAAATTCAAGAAATCAGTCCGTGGATTGAGCATGTGCTGCGGGTAGAGCAGCCCTTCAAGCGGGCTAGCCGTGAGTATCGCCACGGTGAACCCAGTGAAGTGGTGGTGCCCACGCCAAACGGTGCTGTGTCTTTTGGCGAAGGCCATGCATTGGTGGTGGTGGCGGGTCCGTGCTCTGTGGAAAACGAAGCCATGATCATTGAAACGGCGCAGCGGGTTAAGGCAGCAGGGGCTAAATTTCTGCGGGGGGGAGCCTATAAACCGCGTACCTCCCCCTACGCCTTCCAAGGCCATGGGGAGAGCGCCCTAGATTTACTGGCCGCTGCCAAAGCGGTGACGGGCTTAGGCATTATTACCGAAGTCATGGATGCCGCAGACCTCGATAAAATTGCCGAAGTGGCCGATGTCCTGCAAATTGGTGCCCGCAATATGCAAAACTTTTCTTTGCTGAAGCGGGTGGGGGCGCAACCCAAACCCGTGCTCCTCAAGCGGGGATGTCTGCCACCATTGATGAATGGTTAATGGCCGCAGAGTACATTCTGGCGGCGGGCAACCCCAACGTGATCCTGTGTGAGCGAGGCATTCGCACCTTTGACCGGGAATATACACGCAATACCCTAGATTTATCGGTGATTCCCGTTTTGCGGAAATTGACCCACCTGCCGATCATGATTGATCCGAGCCATGGCACTGGTTGGGCAGAGTTTGTCCCGGCCATGGCGAAGGCAGCCGTAGCCGCAGGTACCGATGCCCTCATGATTGAAGTGCACCCGAACCCCGCCAAAGCCCTCTCGGATGGTGCCCAATCCCTCACACCGGATCAGTTTGATGCCTTGATGCAGGCATTGCAGCGACCCCTTGTTTCCCTGCGTTCTTAGGCGGGTCATGGGCTACGCGATTGAAAACAAATTGGTCATCGCTGTTGCCTCCAGCGCGTTATTTGATCTCACTGAGTCCGATGCGGTGTTTCGCCATCACGGGGAAGAAGCCTATCGCCATTTTCAGCGGCAAAAAAAGTACGATGTTTTGCCTCGAGGCGTAGCATTCCCCTTTATTCGCCGGTTTCTTAACCTGAATCGCGCCTATCCTGACCAAGAGCCAGTGGAGGTGATCCTGCTCTCGAAAAATGACCCTGATACTGGGCAGCGGGTGTTCCATTCGATCCAGCACTACGGCCTGAATATTACCCGTGCGGCGTTTTTGGGGGGCAAGTCCCCTCATCCCTACATCCCTGCCTTTAATGTCTCACTGTTTCTTTCGGCGAATGCTGAGGATGTGCGCCAGGCGATCGCCGCGGGCTACCCTGCCGGAATTGTCATCCCTTCCGGTGTAACGGACACAGAGGAAGAAGGGGAGCTACGCATTGCCTTTGACTTTGATGGGGTGATTGCCGATGACGAAGCAGAAACCGTGTTTCGCGATGGCGATCTCGAGCAGTTCCATGCCCACGAAATTCAACATGCAACTGTACCGCACAACCCCGGCCCCCTCAGTGATCTGTTTAAGAAATTGGCGGCGTTTCAAAAATTGGAGATGACTCGTGAGCAACAGAACCCCGACTATTGCCGCTTACTACGAATTGCCATTGTAACGGCGCGTAATATTCTCGCCAGTGAGCGGGTGGTTACGACGCTGAATAGCTGGGGGGTCACGCCGGATGAAACCTTTTTCTTGGGCGGTATTGAGAAAGTTCGAGTTCTCCGGCAGTTAAAACCCCATATTTTCTTTGATGATCAGCTCACCCATATTGAATCAGCAGCAGGGGATATTCCCTCTGTGCATGTGCCCTTTGGGGTACGCAATTAGGGGCAGATTTGCCGATTTTCCATGCGCACTTTAGCATCCATTTCGCGATCGCCTCGATCTAGCTCACCGCTGGCAGCGATGGTGCTGCCCATTTTCAGCGTGCCATTGCGCACAGCAGGTTTACAGGCGGATAAATGCAACATTTACCTGTGGTTTGACTAGCGATCCTGTACGGTGGTTCCTTCCTGCTGCACTGCCAATACCTCAACCCGTGCTTGCACCCCTAGGGTCGCCCACGTGTCCCTAAGGGTACTGGCAATTCCCATGGCGTTAACCGGATCCCCAAGCGCCAACAGGGTGGGGCCAGCTCCACTGATCACCAAACCATAGGCTCCAGCGGCCAACGCTGCGGCATGGAGGTCGGCATACCCTTTGATGAGGCACTGACGGTAGGGCTGGTGCAGATGATCTTGCAGGGCAACCTGTAACCAGTCGCGGTGACCCGTTTCTAGCCCCCGCAGCAGCGCTCCCAGATGACTGATGTTAAAAATGGCATCTGTATAGCTACAGGTCGCAGGCAAGACGTGACGGGCGGTCTCGGTGGCTAATTCGAAATCAGGAATGGCAACAATAGGCACTACATCACTATCCCACGGTACGTCTAACCAACGCCACGTGCCGGAGTGTTCTTCCCGGACTGCCAAACGACAGCCGCCCAGCAACGCCGGAACTACATTATCGGGATGACCTTCAAGGGCGATCGCCAACTCTAAAACCTCAGTATGGCTGAGGGGGAACCCTGCCAGCCGATTGGCTCCCACCAAGCCGCCAATAATGGCGGTGGCTGAACTGCCTAACCCGCGAGCGAGGGGCACCCCTAACTCAATTTCTAAATAGACAGGCGGGGCTTCGCGTCCAAGGTGCTCGTAAAGGCGGCAATAGGCGCGATAGGCTAAGTTATCTGTACTACTGGCTACCCCGGCTGCTTCAGCCCCCCGAATCACAACACAGGGGCGATCGCTGGCGGAAAAGGTAAAGGTGTTTGTAAGGGTTAAGGCAGCGCCCAAACAGTCAAACCCCGGTCCCAAATTGGCGGTTGTTGCGGGTACGGTGACTACTGTTACCATTGAAATTCCTCGTGCATTGACCCATAGTGGCGAGCGCTTAGGCGGTGCCAAAGGCGCGATCGCCCGCATCCCCTAGCCCAGGCACAATAAACCCCTGCTCATTGACCATCTCATCAATCGTAGCTGCATAGACCTGTACCGCCGGAAAGTGAGCACTGAGTTTTTGCAGGGCTGGCGGGGCGCTCACCACTGAAATAATCCGCACCAGTGCTGGATTGACCCCCCGCTCAGTGAGTTCCGTCATCGCTGTCATAATCGAGCCACCGGTGGCCAGCATGGGCTCACTAATGAGTACCCGTGTCTGCGGTGCAAATTGCTGAGGAAAGCGGTTGAGATAGCAGGAGGGCATCAGGGTACACTCATCGCGGACAATCCCCAGATGGTAAATGGTTGCCGTGGGTAAAACACCCTGCGCTCCCTCCAACAACGCCAACCCCGCCCGTAAAATCGGCACAACTGCAACTGGCACCTGCGGGTCAATCACCACAGCAGAGGTGGCAGCAAGGGGAGTCTCTACAGTCGTTTCTATCGTTGGTAACCAGTCGCGCACCGCTTCGTAGGCGAGCCACCGACCTAATTCAGCCATTGCAACTCGAAAAAGGGAATTGGGAGTGTTTGCATCCCGTGCAACAGTAAGCCAGTGCTTGATCAAGGGATGGGGCGGAACGTAAATGCGCAACTGTAAGGTCACAACAACACTCCAAGGAGGGGGAAAATAAGCTCTAGATGCCTTTTAATTTATTGTCGGGTGAAACCACCGCCTTGCACAGGATGACATCTTCCTGTGCCCGACCGCAAGGGGGACAGTGCAGGGCTTATCTACCCCCGAACCCCCACAAGCTAACCGCAAATAGAGTCTGAAGACATAGAGAGGGATCCCCTTGCCAAAACCCAGTCATAGTGTGAATAATAGAAGGTTTTCCCCATGCCTGTAGGGGTGAACCGCCCGATAGATAATGACTAGCTGAGGCGGGCGGAAAGTTGTCCCCACGCTTGTGGGGGTGAACCGAGTTGGAAGCGATCCGACCTAGGATTATCCAGTGAGACAGCCGCTCACCCAGAGCACCTCCATACTAATTGGCAAGGATACAGCGGTCTGAGACAATGGTCGGTGGTACCGCAACAGATGGGATCAGCATGAACGGTTGGCAACGGTTGGTGCAGTGCACTGTAGTGTTTTTCCTCTGCCTTGCTCTGTTTTGGGGAATCGAGGACATCGCATGGGCAAAGTCAGGGAGTGAGCTTGCCGAGGTAGCAGCACCAGTGGCTATCGAGGATCTGAAGAGCTGGTTTGACCGCTACGAACCACGCCTGCAGATTCTTAGCCCCCAGCCCAACCAAACCCTAGAGGCCACAACCATTGCCGTTACCCTTCAGGTTGAGGGGCTAAACATTTTTCAGGATCCACGCACTGGCCTAGGCCCCCACGTTGAAGTGGTGCTCGACGATCGCCCCAGCCGTTCGGTGTATGACCTGAAGGAACCCATTGAATTTAGTGACCTGCAACCCGGCACCCACCTGCTGCGCGCCTTCATTGTCTATCCATGGGGAGAAAGCATCAAAAGCCCCCTAGCCTATGCCGAGCGTACCTTTCACCTCTATACTGCTACTGGCGATCGCCCCACAACTCCGTTGCTGACCTACAACCAACCTCAAGGCGTCTATGGCGCTGAACCCATGTTGCTAGACTTTTACCTCAGCAATGTGCCTGTTGACACCGATCGCCCCACGTGGCAGGTTCGCTGCACCATCAATGGTCAATCCTTCACAGTCAATCGTTGGCAAGCCTACTATCTCACAGGTTTCAAACCCGGAGACAACTGGGTTCGCCTAGATCTACTCGATAGCAATGGCCAGCCCATCGGCAATACTACCATCACGCGCCTTGTTACCTACCACCTAGGGGGCAATGACGCCCTTTCACGGCTGCTGCGGGGGGAACTGGCCGCCAAAAACCTCCAAAGTAGCCTCAGCCCCAGCCTTCCCGATCAATTACCACCCCCCCCAATGTGGAACCGGAACCTAGCCCGCCAGCCGAACCCATGGCTCCAGAACCAGAACTCAGCCCCCCAGCCCCTCCCGAACCCCCAGCGGCCGCCACAACCCCTGCACCCCCGCCTAAGCCCTTTTGGCAACGGTTTGGCGCTGCTAAGCCCCCTCAAAACTCCGGATCCGTTTTAGTGGCTCCGCGCCCAGCCTCACCACCCGCCGCCGAACCAGCGTCTCAAGCCAACGACACGAAAGAACCTGAACCGTAAAATTCGAACTTTTTGGATGCCCTGTTAATTTACCCCCTTGGCATGGGTATGTTGATCTCTAGAGGCAGTCTGTCATGCCCTACTCGAATTCAAGGAGTTGCATCGTTATGAAAACTGAGCTTAAAGCTAAATTCCTCCAGCACCTGCTCGCCAAGAAAAAAGCCGACGAAGGCTTCACCCTCATCGAGCTACTCGTGGTGGTGATCATCATTGGTATTCTGGCTGCCATTGCGCTGCCCTCCATGCTGAACCAAGCCGCCAAAGCCCGTCTCTCTAGCGCCAAAAATACCATCGGTGCCATTAACCGTGCCCAGCAAGCCTACCGCCTTGAGAGTACAACGTTCGCTCCTGATGTCACTACCCTAAAACTAGGCGTTTCTACACCTGATGGTTACAGCACGCCCGATATCAGTACTACTGGCGGTACGAGTGCAATTGCTAAAACAAGTGCCACCGATCCCGCAGGCACAGGGGTGACCGGCTGTGTCACCGTCTCCGGTGGCATCACCACCTCCACTGTTAAAGAAGGGACCAGTAATGCTGCTCCCAATTGCTAATTAACTGCTAAACACAATCTTTTTCAACCGGCCAAGGCGAAACCCTTGGCTTTTTTTTGTGCCAAGTTAGCTACCGCGACTGCAATTTACCGTCGTATTTTTGTTGCCCATGTTCTGAAACGGTTAAGCTAGTATTAAGGTGAGAGCTAAAAAGCTAAGCTGTTGTTAGACTTTACCTTAGCCTCGGATCGAGAGCTAGCTTAGCATACCGCAATTGCTACACCTGAGCGGCTGAGGGTCGATGGTGTAGCCTAGAAAAGACGACAATTCAGGGGGACACGATGGAAACCCTAGGTCAGGTCGCCTACGAAGCGGTTGAAAAATACTACCGCAAAATTAGTAAGCACGAACCTGGTGTACTGCGCGATCGCGATCCCGAAGCCATTCATCAAATGCGAGTAGGCTTACGGCGGCTCCGTACTGCCCTTGAAGTGTTTAGCCAAACGGTGCGGTTTCCGAAGGGCGTGTCGATTCAGCGGGTGCGCGCGGTGGCAAGCAGCCTCAGTCCTGTGCGGGACTTGGATGTGATGATGCTGGCGCTGAAGGAGCAGTACTACCCCCATTTACCGCGGAGCGAGCAACAGCAACTGGCCAAGTTAATTAAAAAGCTGGATAAGCAGCGCGAGGAGGCTCTACAAAAAGCTCTACACCTGCTGCGGGGCGATCGCTACCGTAAACTGCAACAGGGCTTAGGCGAATGGTTAGCTCAGCCCCAGTATCGCCCCATTGCCAATTTGCCCATTACTCTCATTGCTCCCGATATTTTATTGCCCCTTGTGTGCCATCTGTTACTACACCCCGGCTGGCAGGTAGCGGTGGACTGGCAGGGCGATCGCCCCACGTTTTTGGCCATCAGTGACCCAGCGCCACTCCTCCAAAAATCGGGGGAAGATCTCCACGATCTGCGTAAGCAAACCAAGCGCGTGCGCTACCAAATGGAGTTATTTAGTCGTGTCTATGGCGAAGATTTTGCCTGCCAAGTGTCGGCTTTTGCCGAACTACAGGAACTTTTAGGAACCCTGCACGATGGGGTTGTCCTCCATGAATTTTTCCAACGTCAATTAGGCCTCAACCTCCGAGAGGCATCCCCCTGCCTTGCAGAAATGATTGCCCTAGAGCAAACTCGGCAATGGCAACTGTGGCGATCGCACCAGCAAGACTACCTTACCCCTGCCAAGCGACATCACGTGCGTCAGGTATTACTTATTGCACCCACCCCCCTTGCCCTGAATGGCATGGCCAGTGCAGGCACCATTAGTGTGAACTAGTCCATTGAATCAACCCCAGTTCAGGTGATTTCGCGGACTAAAATTCCTTCATTGATTTTCTCTTGCACCAGCTGGCGATAAAGCTCTAATTCCTCGAAGGTTACTTTACCGTCGGCATTGATTTGACGCTTAATTTGGGTCATTTCCTCCGCAGTGAGGACACCATCCGCAACAGCTCGCTCAAGAATTTGTTTGAGCCGTTGTAACTCGGCTTTATCTGCCTCAGTCAGCGGGGTGGCATTGGGTTGATAACGTTCCATCGTAACCTCGCAAAATGAGTATTCACCTTGGGTGTGCCCTACAGCATATGCCGCTATCCCAAGGCACTGAAGCCTCTACGCAATGGCTCTCTTTGCAAACGTTGACATAAGCGATCTAGGCTCCTACGTTTATTCTGTGCGTTGATTGCCGTTAAGAACCGGGACAGAATCGCAAATGTTGATAAAAATTTACCGATCTTTTGCAATGTATAACATTTTGCATTTCTGATTTGTTTTTATAGGATCATAAAATATATAAAGAGCTTCGAACATTCTCGTTAATCACAAAATAACACAATCATTGATCCTTTCATTATTGACTTTGATTATTGAGTAAAGACTCATTCTACTTGGCTTAGCAATCCAACGTTTCCAAAGTCAGAGGTTGCCAAGCCTCGCTCTTCTAGGGCGGGGAAGTTTACCTGATTCATCAGTAGGCAAAATGTCCAGCTTTTGTATTGCGTGGATAATAAAGAAATGTGATCTGTGAACCAATAGCCTATGTCCTTGGTTGCGCTTTGCCGCAGTTGGGCGAAACTACCGCTGACGGCTGAACTACTCAGTAAGCTCCAGCAGCAGCGATCCCTAACACTGACCGGGATGCCACGGCTGGTCAAAGGGTTAATCACCTCTACGCTAGCCCAACACTGCCAGCACTCGCTTTGTATTGTGACCTCTACCCTTGAGGAGGGGGCGCGCTGGGCAACACAACTGGAGTTGATGGGGTGGGACACCGTGTTGTTTTATCCCACCTCAGAAGCCTCTCCCTACGATCCCTTTGATCTCGAAGCAGAAATGGTCTGGGGGCAAATGCAAGCCCTAGTAGAGAGCGATCGCCCCGCCGGTACCATGGCCATTGTTACGACCGAACGGGCACTGCAACCTCACTTGCCACCGCCGGCGGTGTTTCATGCAGCATGTCTGACCTTGCGGGTGGGGGACGAGCGATCCTTAACTGCCCTAGCAAACGACTTGGCACACCTAGGGTATGAGCGGGTCTCCCTTGTAGAAACAGAAGGACAGTGGAGCCGCCGTGGAGACATCATCGATATTTTTCCTGTGGCTGCCGAACTGCCGGTGCGGCTGGAATGGTTTGGCGATGAAATTGAAGCCATTCGCGAATTTGATCCGGTGAGCCAACGGTCACTGCGCTCTGAGGGAGATCGTCTGGATGCCCTCGCGCAGGTCACCCTCACCCCCATTAGCTTTACCCCCCTGATCACGGCAGCCCTTGCGGCGAAGGGTCAGGCTCCCCCTGCCGAAGATGCCCGCCGCTATTTGGGCACTGCCTTTCCTCAGCCCGCCTCCTTACTGGATTACTTACCGATCAATACCTTAGTGGCTGTGGATGAACCGCCCCTGTGTGCCGCCCACAGCGATCGCTGGTGGGAACACTGCCAGAGCTATTGGCAAACTCTGAGCGATCCACCCCCCCCGATTCATCAACCCTGGTCTGTTACTGCTGAAGCCCTCGAGCGGTTTCCGCGCCTAGACCTCTACGAATTAGCCAGTGAGGGGCAAGGGTTGAACGTGGCGGCTCGACCCGTACCGGCGATTCCCCACCAGTTTGGCCGGCTAGCCAGTATCCTCCGGGACGAGCGTGACAAAGGCTACACTGTCTGGTTAGTCTCAGCCCAGCCGAGTCGTTCTGTTGCCCTGCTGCAGGAGCACGATTGTCCAGCACAGTTTGTTCCCAACCCTAGAGATTTTCCGGCCATTGATAAGCTGCAACAGCAGCGAGTCCCCATTGCCCTGAAGGCCACAGGCCTAGCAGAGCTATCGGGGTTTATTCTACCGACCTTTCGCACGGTGCTCGTCAGCGATCGCGAGTTTTTTGGCCAGCAGAGCCTGATCAACGTGGGCTATGTGCGCAAACGCCGTCGGGCTGCTGCGAAGCAGGTGGATGTTAACAAACTACAACCGGGGGACTATGTTGTTCACCGCCAGCATGGGATTGGCCAGTTTCTGCGCCTCGAAACCCTAACCATCAACAATGAAACCCGCGAATATCTGGCCTTACAGTATGCCGATGGCGTGCTCCGTGTCGCTGCTGACCAACTGAATACCCTCTCGCGGTTCCGTAAGCAAAGTGAGACCCCACCGCAACTGAATAAGCTCACCGGCAAAACTTGGGAACGCACCAAAGAGCGTGTTCGCAAAGCCGTAAAAAAAGTGGCTGTGGATTTACTGCAACTCTACGCCCAACGGGCACAGCAGCGGGGGTTTGCCTTCGCTGGCGACACTCCGTGGCAGCAGGAACTCGAAGACTCGTTTCCCTATCAGCCCACACCAGATCAACTCAAGGCGATTCAAGAGGTCAAAGCCGATATGGAGAGCGATCGCCCCATGGATCGCTTGGTGTGTGGGGATGTGGGCTTTGGCAAAACCGAAGTGGCGATTCGGGCTATTTTCAAAGCCGTGATGGCCGGTAAACAGGTAGCCGTTCTGGCACCCACCACCATTCTTACCCAGCAGCACTACCACACCCTCAAAGAACGGTTTGCCCCCTACCCCATCCAAGTGGGATTGCTGAATCGCTTTCGCAGTGAGAGTGAACGCCAAGAGATTCTCCAAAAGCTCAAAACTGGTGAGCTTGATGTTGTTGTGGGCACCCATCAACTATTAGGGAAAGCAGTGAAGTTCCGAGATTTGGGCTTGCTCGTTGTGGATGAAGAGCAGCGGTTTGGAGTCAACCAAAAAGAAAAAATTAAAGCCCTGAAAACCCAAGTGGATGTACTCACCCTGAGCGCCACTCCCATTCCCCGTACCCTTTATATGGCTTTATCTGGGGTGCGCGAGATGAGCCTGATTACAACGCCGCCCCCGTCCCGCCGCCCCATTCAAACCCATCTGGCTCCCTACGATGCCGAAACAGTACGCAGTGCCATCCGCCAAGAGCTAGATCGCGGTGGCCAAGTGTTTTACGTGGTGCCCCGAGTGGAAGGGATTGAGGAGGTAGGCAGCAAACTGCAGGCAATGGTGCCCTCTGCCCGGATTCTCATTGCCCACGGCCAGATGGCAGAAGGCGAATTAGAATCCACCATGCTTGGCTTTAGCAATGGTGAGGCGGATATCCTCGTGTGCACGACCATTATTGAGTCTGGCTTAGACATCCCCCGTGTCAATACTATTTTGGTGGAAGACGCCCAGCGGTTTGGCTTAGCGCAGTTGTACCAGCTACGGGGTCGGGTAGGTCGGTCTGGAATTCAAGCCCATGCATGGCTCTTTTATCCCCGCCAAGAGGTGCTGACCGATGCAGCCCGGCAGCGACTCCGAGCGATTCAGGAGTTTACGCAGCTTGGCTCAGGCTACCAATTGGCGATGCGGGATATGGAAATTCGGGGGGTAGGGAATCTCCTTGGGGCAGAGCAGCACGGCCAGCTGGAAACGGTGGGGTTTGATCTGTACGTTGAGCTTCTAGAGGAGGCGATCGCCGACATTCGCGGGCAAGACATTCCCACCGTCGAGGATACGCAAATTGATCTCAACGTCACCGCCTTTATCCCTGCCGACTATATCCCCGATTTAGAGCAAAAAATGGCCGCCTATCGAGCCGCCTCTGCGGCCACCACCAAGGCAGAATTGATGCAGTTGGCGGCGGACTGGAGCGATCGCTATGGTGCATTACCCAAATCCGTTCAACAACTCCTGCGCGTGGTTGAACTGAAGCAACTGGCGCGACAGTGTGGGATTAGCCGCATTCGTGCTGAAGGCAAGCAGCATGTGATCCTAGAAACGCCCATGGCTGAACCGGCATGGAAACTCTTACAAGAGCAATTACCCAGCCATCTCCACAGCCGCTTTATCTATAGCCAAGGCAAAGTCACCATCCGGGGCTTAGGGGTGCAACCCATTGAAAAGCAAATAGAGCAGCTCATTGACTGGTTCAGCCAGATGCAAGTCAGCATCAGGCAGCAGGAAACCGTTTGAGGTGCGAATCTGCTAGATTGGTGGTAGCTTGAAGACTGATTACCGGGTGCGATTCTATTGAGGGCGCACGAGGTCAAGTAACGCCTAATCATTGTTTGCTGATTCTATGGATAATCGTGGCGATCGCTTTGGCTGGGGTTTTCTAGCTGGTGCGCTGTTTGGCGGCATTGCTGGCTCCCTTATTAGCCTACTTCTGAAAGAAAAGCTCACTGAAATCAGCACGACTAATGCTGTCCCCCTCAAGGGCGCAAAAGCAGGGGATCTAAACAGTAGTGATGAAACCCTCATGGAATCCATGCGGCTTGAACTAGAGGCAAAAATCGCCCAAATTAACGAAGCTGTGGACGATCTACAAAGTCGCCTCAGCACCGATGATAACCGCTGATCCTAGCCACTAGAGGCGTTGCTGAATATTAAGTATGACCTTCGGGTTTGAGTCTTTTGCTACCCTCACCCTAGCCCTCTCCCAACGGAGAGGGAACAAGACTCTTAGCTCCCTTGTATCTTAAAACTAGAGAGACAGACCGTCACCCCTTAGATGCGAGACATCATGGAGAAGCTAGGGTCATCTCTCTGATGCAACAGGTCAAACTCGAATCATCGGTTGGGACAGTAGAACCCGCATGACGCAAGGTTGAGTAAACACCTGATTTACCCCCAGACAGGCGCAAAAGTGATATGCAGGATCAAGAACAATGGATTGGCATTGATGTGTGTAAGCGGTGGCTAGATGTACATCTACGTCCCCAGAAGCAGAGTTTTCGCGTGAGCAACACCGCGAGTGGGATTCGCGAACTTCTGACTCACTTGTGTCCGCCTGAGGCGGTCGCTCGGGTGATTCTAGAATCCACTGGCGGCTATGAGCGGTCAGTGGCGTTGGTGCTGTCCACGCTAGCCTATCCCGTGGTCGTGATTAATGCTCGGCAAGCGCGAAACGTTGCCAAAGCTGCCAATCAACTGGCTAAAACCGATCCGGTCGATGCCGCGATTTTAGCCTAGTTTGGCGAAGCGATGAAACCGCCGATTCGCTCATTGGCCAGCGAAGCGGACGCAGAACTTCAGGACTTGGTCACCCGCAGGCGGCAACTGGTAGACCTCCTGACTGCTGAACAAAACCGCTTGTCAGGCTTACGCGGAACAGCCCAAGCAGATATAGCAGCTCACATTGCATGGCGCAAAGACCGCATTCAGCAACTAGACGAGCAGATCGACACCCAAATCCATCCATGTCAGCCCTGGCAGGCAAAACAGACGCGGCTGATGACGGTTCCAGGGGTGGGCAAGGTCGTCGCCGCGACCTTGTTAGCCCTGTTGCCAGACCTGGGACAGTTGTCCACTCGAAAAATCAGTACGCTGGTGGGCGTTGCCCCATTCAACCGAGATAGTGGGCAGAAGCAAGGCAAACGCGCCATCTTTGGTGGTCGTGCTGCTGTGCGTCAACTGTTGTACATGGCAGCTTGGGTGGCGGTGCGCCATAATCCAGTGATTCGCGTCTTCTATCACCGCTTATTAGCGAAGGGCAAGGCTACCAAAGTAGCGTTAGTGGCTTGTATGCATAAGCTATTAACAATTCTCAATGCCATGCTCAACCATGGTACGGACTGGCAGCCGTCCAACTCAGATGGGAGTCCATCGGCTGTTCCAGCATCATCATTTGCTTGACTTTTAAGATAATCGCTTCTCCCTGGGGAGAAGGGAGCTAAGAGTCGTGTTCCCTCTCCTTTGGCAGAGGACTAGGGTGAGGGCGGCAAAAGACTCAAACCCGAAAATCATACGTCTATTCAGCAACGCCCAAGAATGGTATTAGAGCCTATTTATCTATTCATCTAATTGACGTTAATTTAATCTGCTGTGGGCGCCTCATCTAGCGCATCGATCACAACCCCATTAAAAAAGCGAGCCAGTTTTTGTGCTGATTCGTGTAACAGTTCACTCGCAGTTGGGTTAGGGGTGGCAGGGGGGCTAACGGTAGGCTGAAGTGCTGAGGGATGGCTGCTCTCTAAACGGGGAGATTGAGGTGGGGGTACCTCCGATACGGCAGTGGTGGTTGGCGGAGCAGCAACTTCCAGAATCACCTTCACTGGTTGATGGAGGACTTGCCTAAAAGCCGCTTCAATTTTGGCGTGATTCGTTTGAGTCATATTGAGCAGCGGCTGGCTGACAATGCCAATCCGCACCTCTTTTTCTGTAACGCGGCGGAGATGGCCGTGCTGTGAGAGGAGGGCACGGGTACTCACTGGGATCTGTTGCAGTGCGGTTTCCCACAGGTGATCATCCTTAGCCATCGGTGCTTGAGCGGGTTCTGGCGGGGATGGTTCTGGTACCGTTGGGACAGCCGCCGGAGACACAGGCGTTGAGGGGGCGGGTGGGGCAGGCAGGGGTGGCATTGTAGGGGCGATCGCCACCGCTGGCGCATCCGGCAGGGGGGCTAAGGAGAGCAGTCCTAAAATACTCACTTCCAGCCAGAGGCGGGGTTGATTGCTCTGTTTCACTTGCCCTTCGCAGGTGCGCAAATGCTGCTGTGCCTGCAAAATGTTGGCGGTGCTCCACTGCTGGGCAATTACAGTCAAGGCTTGCCATGTCTCTTCGGTCAATGCCACTAGATCATGGCGTTCCGGCACGGTTTTCGCTAACAATAAATCACGATACATTGCTGCTAAGTTCTGCAAAACCGTGAGTGGGTCTCGTCCACGCTCTAGCAGTTGGCGAGTGTGCTCCACAACGGCAACCGCATCTTGGCGGGCAATGACCTGCAAGAGTGCCAACAAATCCTGCTCAGGCACAGTTCCAGCAAGTTGCCACACGTGCTGTACCGTAATTTGCTCTGGGTACAAGCTCAGTTGATCCAGCATACTTTCCGCATCCCGCAGCCCCCTTGGGATAACTGCGCAACAAGGGTGACCGCTTGCGGCGTAATATCAATATGTTCTTGGGCAGCGATGTAGTTGAGGTGTTGCACCATCTCAGCAAGGGGAATGCGCCGAAAGTCGAAGCGTTGACAGCGGGAAATAATGGTGGGCAGAACCCGCTGTGGGTCGGTGGTGGCTAAGACAAAGACTACGTGGGGCGGCGGTTCCTCAAGGGTTTTCAGCAGGGCATTAAACGCCGAACTGCTGAGCATATGGCACTCGTCAATGACATACACTTTGTAGCGGCACTGAACGGGGGCAAATTGGGCTTTTTCAATGAGTTCGCGGATATTATCCACACCCGTATGGCTGGCAGCATCGATTTCAATGACATCAAGGCTGTTGCTGCTGGCTACTTGGCGGCACACGTCACACTCACCGCAGGGAGTGGGGGTTGGTTTAGGATGGCGCAGGCAGTTAAGGGATTTCGCCAGAATACGGGCACTGGAAGTTTTACCCGTCCCCCGTGGCCCGCAAAACAGGTAGGCCGGGGCAATTCGTTCTTGGGTCAGGGCTTGGCTGAGGGTAGTGGCGATCGCCCCTTGCCCGACGAGATCAGCAAACCGTTGGGGACGATACTTGTGGTGTAGCGGCTCGTAACTCACAACGGGTAGGACTGGAAGCCCCGTACTTCAGTGCGGGGAGGAAAGCCTCTTTAGCAACTTCAGTTGCCATATTACCATTTAGGCGCATAAAATGAACTCATGCCACAGCAAATACTGACCATTGTCTGTCAACTAAATCCCACTGCAGAGCAAATTGTCAAGCTAGACCAAGTTCTGCAGGGCTTCGCTGAGGCTTGCAGATACATCAACAGTACCATTTGCCCCAGCATTACTAACAAGAACCGTATTCAGAAAGAAGTTTACAGAGCAGTACGACAGCAATTCGGCTTAACCGCTAACTTGGCTGTCAGGGCTTGTGCCAGAGTTGCCGCTAACCGCAAGGTGGGAAAGGTTAAGGGATTCAGGGCTACTTCTGTGGATTATGATGCTCGCCTGTTTGACTACAGAGCGAAAGAACAATGCGTTAGCCTCTCCACCCTAAACGGACGGGAACGCATTCCCTTAGTGGTGGGTAACTACCAGATAGAAAAACTCAAGGGCAAGAAGCCTACTTCTGCCACTCTCTGCAAACGCAAAGATGGTAAGTTTTATATCCACATCCAAGTAAAGGAAGAAGTGCCAGAACCTCAGACTGGACATGGGGTTTTGGGCGTTGACTTCGGTAGGACAGACATTGCACATACATCGGAAGGAGACAACTGGCATGGACAGCAGTTAACTAAGGTACGAGACCACTACTCCAAACTGAGGGCGGTACTCCAGCACAAGGCTAGTAAAGGCACACGCAGTTCTAGGCGTAGATGTCGGGAACTGGTGAAACGGCTATCTGGCAGGGAGAGACGCTTTCAGGCATGGGTGAACCACTGCATTTCTAAGACCATTGTGGCAAGGGCAAAAGCAACGGGCAGTGTTATTGCTTTGGAAGACCTGACAGGGATACGGGAGCGCACTAATCAAGTACCTCGTTCTAAAACAGAGCGTAGGCGTGCCAACAGTTGGGCGTTTTACCAACTGCGTAGCTTCATTAGCTACAAGGCACTCAAAGCAGGTGTGGGAATAGTGCTAGTTAATCCTCGCTACAGTAGTCAAACTTGCCACAGATGCCTGCATATTTACCCCCACCCAAAGCAGTCCTATCGCACTGGGAAGCAGTTTAAGTGCAGGCATTGTGGCTGGACAGGAGACGCAGATTTCAATGGTGCTAGCGTAATTGCGCTTTTGGGGGCTGTTGTAAACCAGCCTAGAGGTTCGGGCTTGTCTTGTTCTCTTGCAGAACATAACAGGCTCAGGGCTACTGAAAGCCCCTGACTGAAGTCAGGGGAAGTTTACACAGGCAACTATTTCAGCGTTAGATTGTCTTAAGAGTAAGCCACGATTACGTGGCCTCAGTACCATTGTCGGCGTTTTAGATGTTGCTTGCTGGAGTGAATGTGGGATGCGCTATTGGATATCATCAGTTTTGCTGAGTAGTGTGCTTGTCACTATCGGGGCGATCGCCCCGGGGTTGGCAGCGGAGACCCTAAACCTCGTTTTTGGTGCCCAAAGTCAACAGGGAATTCAAATTCCGGTGGCCGATCTACGTGCCTACGCTGAAACAGGGACAGCCAGCGGCAACCTCAAGCTCATGCTGTCGATGGCTACACCTGAACAGCAGGCAGAGTTTCGGCAGCTCTTAAGCTTACCGTTTCCGGTTACTGCCGAGCAACTCCAAACCCTTGCTAGCAACAATAAGGGCGAAGACCTCCTAAAAGCTGTAGCAGCAGCAACCCTGCGACCGGACAGTGAAGGCATTGCCGCCTTGAAAACAGCGATGATGAAAGGTCTTGAGGCAGAAGGCGGCCTAACGTTGCTAGCGTTTTTAGACGCCTATCCTGAGTCAACCATGACAATTGATATTATGCAGATGCAGGCCATTTTAGAGGCGAACAAACCCCTGATGGAGCAGTACTTGTCCCGTCAGCAACAACCAGCAAACTAGGGCTTCTTAGGCAACTGCCCCCGCTCGATGAGCATTTCCCATGCCCGTAGCACTGCGACTAGGTCAGATGCGAGGCGGTATTCGTTAGCTTCGGCAATCCGGACGGTTGCTGTTGGGGTGGAAATGATATTGCTGGCCACGGGCACCGTTGTACTGGGGGCAACAAAATCAATCCCGTCAAACCGTTGAAATCGGCGTTCCTCTAACAACGTTGTGAACTCAGTCACTAGCGCTGGCGAGATGGTGCGCAGGGTGCGGCTTAGGGTGTCTCCCCGTTGGGTAGGGGTTTCTTGAACAATGCGGCCATCCCTAAACAGGAGGGTGGTTTGGGGGGGACGATCTAAGGTGGTTTGGCGAATCACTCGAAAGATCGCTGACTCAGGTAAGGCTGGTGGTTGGTCGTCTGGGGCAAGCCGCTGGGGGCGCTGAATGAGGGTACCTATCATCTGGCTTCCTGCCGCATCCCACAGCAGCAGAGATCCACTTTGATTAGTGCGGTACACCCATTGCTGGGGATAGGGCGCATTGGGGTTGGTGAGGGTAATTTCCCACCCTGGGGTGAGGCGTTCGGGGCAGTTGGGGCGCAGACCCCCCAGCCCTAAACAGCCATCGGACCAGACTCGGGGCTGCACTTTCGCTACAGTAATTTGAGTGGGTTCTTCCCCAAACTGAGTAGCGGCGGCGGCGATCGCCCGCTGGACGAGTTCTGCTGGCGGCACGGAGGGTTGCGCCTGTAGGGGGCTAACCCCTGCCAGCAGTGCATAAGCCCCTAACCAATAGCCCATGGCTCGTCTCCTGCCCATGTGGCCTCCTCACGATTGATCGAACAGATTGGTTGAGCAACTACACACCAGATGGCGATCGCCGTAGGCATTATCAATCCGCGCAACCGCAGGCCAAAATTTATACTCGCGGAGCCACGGGGCTGGGTAGGCGGCCACCTGTCGCGAGTAGGGATACGGCCACTCATCGCTACAGACCATCAAGGCAGGGTGAGGAGCCTGTTTGAGGGGGTTATGTTGGCGATCGCTTAAACCCGCTTCAATTTCAGCAATTTCGGCACGGATGGCAATCATCGCCTCACAGAAGCGGTCTAGCTCTGCTTTGGTTTCACTTTCTGTTGGTTCAATCATCAAGGTTCCGGGCACCGGCCACGAAACTGTCGGAGCATGGAAGCCGTAGTCCATTAAGCGCTTGGCAATATCTTCGACCTCAATACCGGCTGATTTTTTTAGAGGCCGCACATCCAGAATGCACTCGTGCGCCACTAGCCCCTGCGCCCCTTTGTACAACACCGGATAGTACGGCTCGAGCCGCTTGGCAATATAGTTGGCATTAAGAATGGCGATCGCCGTGGCGCGGGTCAGCCCCACCCCCCCATCAGGGTAATGTACATCCACGAGATGGGCAGAATGCTGGCACTGCCCCACGGTGCTGCGGTGACCGGTCCTATTTCCGTCTCATGCGGATAGAGTTGAGTCGTGGGTAAAAAGGGCGCAAGGTGAGCCTTGACACCAATGGGTCCCACGCCGGGACCGCCGCCACCATGGGGAATGCAAAAGGTTTTATGGAGATTCAGATGGCAAACATCGGCACCAAAATCCGCCGGTCGGCACAACCCCACTTGGGCATTCATATTGGCGCCATCCATATACACTTGACCTCCATGGCGATGGATGATCTCGCAAATGTGGCGAATCTCGGTTTCAAAGACCCCGTGGGTTGAGGGATAGGTAATCATCAGCGCCGCTAGCCGCTCTTGGTATTGCGCCGCCTTGAGGGCTAAGTCCGCCACATCAATATTGCCCTGGGCATCACAATTGACCGCCACCACCTGCATCCCCGCCATCACCGCACTGGCAGGATTGGTGCCATGGGCAGAGGTGGGAATCAGACACACATCCCGTTGGCACTCACCTCGGCTATGGTGGTACTGGCGAATCACCAGCAACCCCGCGTACTCCCCTTGAGATCCGGCATTCGGTTGCAGCGAAATAGCCGCAAAGCCAGTAATCTCTGCCAGCATGTCCGAGAGATCCGCAAACAGCCGCTGATACCCTTGGGCTTGCTCGGCAGGGGCAAAGGGGTGAAGCTGATTAAACTCTGGCCAGCTAATGGGTACCATTTCCACTGTGGCGTTCAGCTTCATGGTGCAAGAGCCAAGGGGAATCATGGAGGTTGTCAGGGAGAGATCCTTGGCCTGGAGGCGGTGGAGGTAGCGCAGCAGCCCATGCTCACTGTGGTACTGATGAAAAACAGGGTGCTGAAGATAGGGGGTTTGGCGCTCTAGCTCCTTGGGCAAGGCCGATGAGGTCGGTGTGGTGGGGATAACGGCTGCAAAGAGCGCTAAGAGATCCGCCACATCGGTTGCGGTGGTTGTCTCATCTAGGGTAATGCCCACACTGTCATCCGCAAAATAGCGCAGGTTAATCTTTGCGGCTTTGGCGTGCTGTTGCAACTCGGCTACAGAACGGCTGCCTAGATCAATGCGCAGCGTATCAAAAAAGGCAGGGTGCCGCAGTCGATACCCTGCATCTTCCAGCCCTTGGGCTAAGTGCCGGGTCAACTGATGAATTCCCTCGGCAATCTGGCGTAAGCCCCTTGGCCCATGATAGACGGCGTACATACTGGCAACAATTGCCAACAGCACCTGCGCCGTACAGATGTTACTGGTGGCTTTTTCGCGGCGAATGTGTTGCTCGCGGGTTTGCAATGCCAACCGCAGGGCGCGTTGCCCCAAGGCGTCATGGGAGACCCCTACCAACCGGCCAGGTAACTGCCGCTTGAAGGCATCGCGGGTGGCAAAAAAGGCGGCGTGGGGTCCCCCGTAGCCCAAGGGAACCCCTAGGCGTTGAGAGCTACCTACGGCAATGTCAGCTCCCAGTTCCCCCGGTGGGGTTAACAGGGTCAGTGCCATCAGATCGGTGGCCATCGTCACCAGTAGGCCGTGGGCATGAGCCGCCGCAATCAGGGCACGGGGATCCCGAATCGCGCCATCGGTGGCTGGATACTGGAGCAGCAGGCCAAACGCTCCTTGCCAAGGCAGATCGCTCGCCGCGGGATCAATGGGCACAATCTCGATATTGAGGGGCTGAGCACGGGTTTCTAAGACGGCAAGGGTTTGGGGGTGACAGTCTTGCGCCACTAAGAAGCGGCGTGCCGCCTGCTGGCGGCAGACGTTAAAACTGAGGGTCATGGCCTCAGCCGCCGCAGTCGCTTCGTCTAAAAGGGAGGCGTTGGCAATCTCTAGGCCGGTTAGATCCGTAACAAGGGTTTGATAGTTGAGGAGGGCTTCTAGGCGACCTTGGGCAATTTCTGCTTGGTACGGGGTGTACTGGGTGTACCAGCCGGGGTTTTCAAGAATATTGCGCTGAATGACGGGCGGTGTGATGCAGTTGGTATAGCCCATGCCGATGTAGCTGCGCCAAACTTGGTTAGCTTGGGCGATCGCCCGTAGTTTGGCCAGTGCCGCCGATTCACTCAACCCTTCCGGCAGGGCTAAGGGGCGCGCCAAACGAATATCTGCCGGAATCACGGCATCGATGAGTTCCCCAAGGGTGGTGTACCCGAGCGTGCTGAGCATGGCGGGTAGATCCTCTGGCGTAATGCCAATATGCCGAGCCACAAACTCAGCAGAGGTATCTAAAGGCGTTTGCAGGTGGGGTGGCGAACTTACCATACAAGCATCACAGCGTCTGTCAATTGTTCATATATCTTAATGGCTGACGGCCAAAACAGGTTTGCGGGCGTGGATAATTTGCAAGCTTCGCCCTAAGCGGTAGTCCTGCTGTGCGAGTTCAAACCCTTGCGCGTGCAGTACCTCTGCTAAGTCGGTGTCCAAGAGCTGCCATGCGGTTTCCGTTTCAAAGAGCCAGAAAAATAGCGCCAGCCCTGGCCAAAACAGCGGGATGTGGGGGCGGTGAAAGTCAATCAGGGCAAACCAGCCACCGGGCTTCAGTACCCGCCACACCTCCGCCACAATGGCGGTGAGTTGTTGGGGTTGCATTTCGTGTAAGGCCATACTGGTGTGCACCAGATCAAAGGTCTCGGCGGCAAAGGGCATGGCCTCAGCAAAGGCTTCAACGTAGGTGGCTTGGGGCACTCGTTGTCGTGCCCGGGCGATCGCCTTCGGGGAGGCATCTAGGCCAGTGACCTGATCAAAGGCAGCGGTTAAGGACTCAGTGACAATGCCATGGGCGCAACACAAATCCAACACCACCGCACTGCGGGGTAGCTCTAAGCCTTGCCATGCCAGACGATGGAGGCGATCGCGCCCCCCCACAGCAACAGCGGCAATGCTGCTAATGGTGTCGTAGAGCCACGGAAACTGATAGCTCCAAGTGCGGAGGATAGTTGCCATAGATACTCAGTTTAAGAATCCTCGCAACCCCTAGAAATAGGTGGCTTCCTAGCCAATCGGGATGACAGGATTTGAACCTGCGACCCCTTCGTCCCGAACGAAGTGCGCTACCAAGCTGCGCTACATCCCGATAACTTACCTAAGATAACATTGCAGGCGACGCTTCTGAAAGCCATCGCGATCGCCCTATGACTCATCCTCTCTTGGATATCCTAGTGCAGCAACAGCACTCCTGCCCGTTTCATACCCCCGGTCATCAGCGGGGTCGAGGCATGGCAGCTCCTTTACGGGCACTGTGGGGCACTGCCCTAGCGCAGGATTTAAGCGAGATCCCGGGTCTCGACAATTTAGCTGCACCCACCGGTGCGCTTGCCGACCTTCAAGCTGCCATTGCCGCAGCAGCAGGGAGCGATCGCGCATGGTGCTTAGTGAATGGTGCCACTACCGGGGTCTTAGCTGCCCTGTTGGCAACCCTAGAGCCTAAGGATGTGGTGCTGGTGGGTCGCAATGTTCACCACTCTGTGATTTCTGGGTTGATCCTAACGGGTGCTCAGCCCGTATATTTGGGGGTGGCCGTGGACTCGCTGTGGGGCATTCCCGAACCTGTGTCGTTGGCAACGGTCGTTAATGCGGTAGCCGCCTATCCCACCGCAAAAGCCGTCGTCCTTGTCAGCCCAACCTACGAGGGTCTGTGTTCTCCGTTAGCGGCCATTGCCCAACACGTTCATGAGCGGGGACTGACCCTCATTGTCGATGAAGCCCACGGCAGTCATTTTGCCTTTCATCCGCGCTTTCCCAGCACGGCCTTGGCCGCCGGTGCTGATCTGGTGATCCAGTCGTGGCATAAAACCTTGGGCACCCTCACCCAAACCGCGGTGCTCCACCTGCAAGGCACGCGAGTTGCACCAGAACGCGTCAGCCACGCCGTGACCCTTGTCCAAACCACTAGCCCCAGTTATTGGCTCTTGAGTGCCTTAGAGGCGGCAGCCTGGCAAATGGTTCACCAAGGCTACGAGATCTACGATCGCCTCCTGCAATGGGTTGCAGCGTTTGAGAGTCCCTTACCCCGCCTAGAGCGGCTAGATATCCCCCAAGACCCACTGCGTTTAACCCTTGGCACATGGCCGTTGGGTCTTACGGGGGCTGATCTAGAGGCGCAACTGCAACCCGACATCATTGCCGAACTCCCCAGTGGGCGATCGCTCACCTTTTGCGTAGGCTTGGGAACCACAGCGCAGATGTTAAGAACCTTGGCGGAGCGCTTGTGGGTCATTCACCAGACCTATCAGCCGGTACAGTCGCTACCGCCTATAGCAGTGCCGCCGTTGCCTGCGGTCTCTTCACCAGCCCTTTCGCCGCGTACCACGTACTTTAGCCAGCGCCAAGTGGTGCCCCTAGCAGCCGCCATTGATCACATTAGCGCTGAAACCATTGCCCCCTACCCGCCCGGCATTCCCACCATCATCGCCGGGGAAGTCATTACCGCTGCTGCCGTCGCTGAACTACAACAGGTACAGGCCATGGGGGGCACCATTATCGGCGCGACGGATCCGCAGTTGAATCAGATCACGATTGTGACCCCAGCAGACACCTAATCATCCCAGTCCTCAGTCTCAATAAAGTGACTGACTAGGTGCTCCTCTAAGAGTGGCTGCAAATGTTGAAAATCTTGAGGAGAGAGTAATTCTGGCTCTTTGCCTGGGACTAACCGTGCGACATACAGGGTTGGACTGAGGGGTGTGTAAACACTATACTCACGCACCCCAGAAAAGAAGCTGCTGCCAAGGGGCTGATATTCCTCGATAGTGACATCGTCTTCGGCGTCTACTTCAACGCTGAGAATGTCCTCTTCATCTAGATCGGGGAGATCCCCCGCCACGGTGAGGGTCAGGGCGGTACGTTTGAGGGTGAGATTTTGCTCCTCAAGGATGGCTCGGGCGGTATCAAAGACTTGGTCAATTTCCTCCTCATCGAGGGGGACGAGGGTTTCTTCGTCATCCGCTTCGGCAATGACAGCAAAAATTTCTACGGGATAGTCCACCGGACGCAGCAGGGCATAGACTTCGTCTTGCACCGTCAAACGAAACTCAATGTAGCAATTTAGGAACCGCCCTTGCTCATCGTAGAGCCGGATTTGCTCTAGTTCGCGATCGAAGTCGTCCTCTTCCCAAGGCTGCTCATCACTGTTGTATCGGTTTTGATAGTTGGAACCCATGCGACTCCGGTCGAAACAACTACGATTAAAGACTCCCTATGGCAATGGAGCATACCATGCAGGTGGTCGCAGTGGGGTAATCTCTGTGGCAGCAGTTGCAGTCGCAAGGTCTCGATAGTTCGCTACTTGGCTCAGGTTTCAATGGACATGACTCGCTGGCGGTCAAGGGTTAGCAGCTCCCGCAGCTGATCAAGGCTGAGTTCTGTCAGCCATTGTTCACCAGTGCCAACGATCATCTCTGCTAACGTCTTTTTGCGCTCAATTTGTTCGTGGATTTTCTCTTCGAGGGTGCCGCTACAGATAAATTTATGGATTTGGACATTCCGCTGTTGGCCGATGCGAAAGGCGCGATCGCTGGCTTGGTTTTCAACGGCGGGGTTCCACCAGCGATCGTAGTGAAAGACATGATTGGCGCGGGTTAAATTTAGCCCGACCCCACCAGCTTTTAAGGATAGAATAAATACACTCGGCGCTTGCGGATCGTGCTGAAAGCGATCCACCATCACTTCCCGCTGGGCTTTGGGGGTTTGCCCCGAAAGAAAAAGAACTTCTTGCTGAAGCGCCTCTTCTAGATAGCGCTTGAGATGCTTGCCTAGTTCGGCAAACTGGGTGAAGACCAGTGAGCGATCGCCCACTTCTTGGAGTTCTTGCAGCATTTCAGTGAGGCGTTGCAACTTACCGGAGCGGTGCGCCCCATAATCCTGCTGTTTGAGGAACTGCGCCGGATGGTTACAGATTTGTTTTAGCTTAGTCAGGGTAGCTAAGATAGTGCCACGGCGTTGGATGCCGTCGCTCGTTGCAATATCGGCAAGGGACTGCTCCACAACGCTACTGTAAAGGGCAACCTGCTCAGGGGTGAGGCCGCAATATACCAACATCTCCTGCTTTTCGGGGAGGTCTTGGATGATGCTGCGATCGGTTTTCAGGCGGCGCAAAATAAAGGGTTGGACGTAGGTGCGCAGGGCATTGAGGGAGGTGGTGTCGCCATAGCGTTCGATGGGGCGGGCATAGCGATGCTGAAAGTAGGCACGACTGCCTAGGTATCCCGGATGCAGAAAATCCATGATCGACCAGAGTTCACTCAGGCGGTTTTCAAGGGGGGTGCCGGTCAGGGCAATGCGAAACTGGGCGGCGAGGGCGCGAGCGGCTTGGGATTGTTGGGTATTCACGTTCTTGATGTTTTGGGCTTCATCTAGAACTAAGTGCTGCCACGCCACCTGTTTGAGGGTGGTGAGATCTCGCTGCAGCAGGGCGTAACTGGTGAGAATGAGATCATGGGTCTTCACCTGCTGCACAAATGCCTTCCCTTTGGGGCGATCGCTACCGTGGTAAACGTAGGTGCGCAACGTTGGCGCAAATCGCTGTGCTTCCCGTAGCCAGTTCCCCAAGACCGATGTAGGGCAGATTAACAGCGTTGGCGCAAAGGGGCGATCGCTCGCCTTGAGGTGGAGCAAAAACGCCAGCAGTTGAATGGTTTTGCCCAGCCCCATGTCATCCGCCAAACAGGCACCCAATCGCCAGCGTTCCAAAAAACTCAGCCATGCTACCCCCCGCGCTTGGTAAGGGCGCAATGTTCCCACAAACTCTTTTGGGGTTGGTACTGGCTCAAGCGTTTGCTTGCCGGTGAGGGCATCCAGCAGGGCTTGCAGGGCATCGTTAGCAGTTAGCCCCAAAATGGGCAGCTTAGCGACGGTGACGGTATCGCCGGTGGCAATCCGCAGGGTATCGGCTAAGGAGAGGTGGCGGTGTTGGCTTTGGGACTGAAGAAAGTCCTGAGCTGCCTTGATCTCCTGTGGCCGCAGCAGCACCCACTCGCCATTGAGATACACTAAGGGGATGTCTTGACGCAGAAGTTGCTCAAAATCAGTCTCTGAGAGGCGGTGCTGTCCTAACTGCAACTGCCACTTAAAGTGCATGAGGCTATCTAAGCCAACTCCCGTTGAGGGGGTTGAGGGTAAATCAGCGGCAATACGCAAGCCTAAGCGATGGTGAGTACTGTTGCGCCGCAAGCTTTCTGGCAGAATGACGGCAATTCCCTGTTGCTCAAGGCGATGCATGTGGTGCTGTAGCAGGGCGTACACCTCAACAGTTTGCAGGGTCAAGTGAACTGGCCGCGGCTCCAGTAAGCTGCGCTCGATGGGGGGATAGACGCGGGAGGCCAAGCCAAGCCCCCGCAGCAGGGTTTCTTGCGGGTGAGGGAGTACCTGATCCCGATAGATGAGGGAATCATGGTGGCACTGCCAAATCTCCGCTGCGGCTAGCATGGTCTCGGTTTCCCCTTCGCTCTGGAGGCCAAAGGTGAGTTGCCATGCTCCTTGGGGTTGGTCTGGGGGCAGCAGTTGCAAGGCCAGCCGCCACTGCGGCTCCAGACTCAACAGTTCACGATAAGGCTCTTGCCAGCGGTGGAGCCGTTCGATGAGGCTTGGTTCTAGGTCAGTGGGGGTGCCCGTTTTTAGACCGGTTAGCCAGCGGTAGTGGTCTTTGGCTAAGCCCACTTTAGGTAACTCAAGGGAAGCAAATACCTGTTGCAGGTAGCCCCTTAAGCTATGCTCCAAGAAATCTCTCAGCAGCTCACCAGCAGTGTCAGGAAGGCGTAGGGCAGTTCCCTCGGCTTGGTAGCAGCGGCAGAGATCCGGCATCTGCTGACAGAACTGACGGAAACGTTGGCGATCGCCATGGTGGGTCAAGAGTACGCGCCAGCCTGTTACCGTGGGCAGGTATTGGCCGCGCACAATTAAATCCAAGAGCCAGCGCCCCACATGGCTCCAGAAGCGTAAATCATCCCCAAGCATCAGCCCCGCTGGGGGAGACGTTGCCAATTGGTGAAGGTGGCTCAGCAGGTGGGCAGGGGCGATCGCCCAGCCATGAATCTGCCATAAGCAGAGGGGGTCTCCATTTGCCTCGCTGAGGGGGGGCGGCACTAGCACATGCTCATAGACGCGGGTTGGCAACCCAAACGTAACCGTGGTAGGGGTGGCATGGCTTAGGGGAGGCTGGGTCAGAGGAGCATTGTAGGGGTACACTGGCACGCTATCCATCTGCAGCGGTGTGGTAACGCGCGCCAAGGGTTGCCACTCTTCAGCCCATAAAAAGAATTGTGGCGCGAGGGTTCCGAGCCACGTTCCGTGCAAAACAGCCATAGAGTCATTGTACTGTGGCATCACAGTCAAGTGCAGCAGCGGCAGCTCCCCTTTCAGTACCGGTCGTGTCCACCTAGCGAGTCGCAGGGCACGGTACAGATCGGGTCAGTTAGAAAGTACCAAGGCGTTGCAGAAATTCAAGGGGCAGGCCATCGCAGTCGCGCAGGAAGGCAATGTGATACAAGGAGGTGCCAATAATCTGCTGGGTGGGTTTGAGGAGCAGTTGAAAGGGAAGATTGTGGGTTGTTAAGGTCGCCTCTAGGTGGCTGAGCCACGTATCTAGGGGTTCCTGATGATCACTCAGATCAAAGGAGAGATGATAGTAGCCAACATAGTGCTCGTCTGCAAAGGCATCAGGGGCGGTGTGCGGCTCTGGTACCTGTAAGAGTTCCACGCGAGTGCCCCAGCCCTTGAGCCAGCAGGCTAGAGTATAGCCGGTGGTAAAGCGAGTGTCCATCTCGAAGCCTAAACATTCGTAGAAGGCGATCGCCCGGTGAATATCAGCGGTGCGAATGGATACGTGGTGCAGGGTCATCGCGTTTTCCCTTGGTTAGCTCCTTTGCTGCTTGGGACGCAGTTGATCTGGGAAATCTGTGAACACAGGATCGCCAGTGGTGGCCATACCCAAGTATCTGGTGAGAATCACCTCTAGCAGCCTAACAAGGACTTAAACAGTTGCAGGCCATCTACGGTATGCCGACTGGGCGAATGGTTGAGGCTCGGATCCGCTGCCCGCTCTGGGTGAGGCATCATACCAACTACATTCCCCGCCCGATTGCAAATGCCAGCAATATTATTCAGCGATCCGTTGGGGTTACTGGCTGCGGTGACCTCACCGTTGGCATTGGCGTAGCGAAAGAGGATTTGCTGATTGACTTCGAGTTCTGTCAGTGTATCGGGGTCAGCATAGTAGCACCCTTCCCCGTGGGCAATAGGCAACTGGATGACGTCCCTGTCGCCATAGCCTTGCAACCAAGGTCGGTGCTTAGCCTCAAGACGCAGATAAACGCGATCGCAAATGAAGTGTAAATCGCGGTTGCGTACCAGTGCCCCCGGTAGTAGCTTGGCCTCGGTTAGAATTTGAAAGCCATTGCAGATTCCCAGTACCCATTTACCCGCCGCTGCATGAGACTGCACTGCTGCCATGATGGGTGAAAAGCGGGCGATCGCCCCGCAGCGCAGATAATCGCCAAAACTAAACCCCCCGGTAGCACAATTAAGTCGTAGTCTGCTATGTGGGTTTCTTCGTGCCACAGTAACTGAGTGGGCCAACCCAACACGTCGCCAGTGACGTAGGCCACATCGCGATCGCAATTAGAGCCTGGAAACACAACAATACCAACCCGCAACTGATCTCTCACAGCAGTCTGTCCATCACATCAGTGATTGGCGTGAGCTTAGCAGGGGCATGGAGCAGTTCAATATCCCGCAGCCAAATCACCCCGCGCCCCATAAATTCCACACCAATTTTAATAAAGCCCGGCGTCTGGGGGTCTGGTTTAAGATGAAACGGCACTTCACAAATATGCCAGTCGCGATCGCCTTCAAGGGACACAGTACGCGAAAAGGTCCAGCCAAAGGTTTGGGCACGACTGAGAAACAACTGCGCCCCCTCCGTCAACGCTGCCGTTTTAACCAACGCTCGACACAGCAACAATTGATCGCCTGCCTGCGCCGAAGGCACCTCTAACCAAAGATGGGCTTCAGGCATTTCAAAGAGGGGCACCGTCTGCGGCCAATGGGACTCAATCCGCCATGCTGCCCCCTCGGTTTTCAACCCAGCGCCACTAATGGGGTGGTCAATCCCTGGGCGAAAGAGCGCCACCCGCTGAAAGGGTGCCGCTGGCTCTGGCACTTGCAGCAATGGGGCAAGGGTGTCGGCAATGGACTGTAAGCCAGACTCAATCCCCGCCTTTATCCCCGCTTCAATACTGCTCAACAACTCATCCCACCAGCTAAACATGACACCCTCAGAGCGCAGACGGTGTAGCAACATCATCGAGGTCAATGTGAAAGGTTTCAATGACCGGATTTGCGAGCAGTTGATCGGCGATCGCCGCAAGTTGATGAGCGGCCGTGGTGCGATCCTCTGCCTCAAGAGTGAGTTCTACGAGCTTGCCGATGCGTACAGAGTGCACATTGGTGTAGCCCAAATGGTGAATGCCCGCTTGCACCGCCACTCCTGCTGGATCCAAGACTGAGGGTCGCAGGGTGACATAAACTCGTGCCTTGAACTCTGCCATGGGCAACACCTCAACCGGGGGTCTGATCAATTAACGACTTCACACCTTCAATCGTAGCCGGAATACTACCCGGATCCATAAATAGTACCTTGCTGCTATCACTGTGGCCAATGGTACGCCCCATATCAAGGTAGCCCTGCGCCAGTAAAAACTGCAAGGCATCCTTGGCCTTTGGATCCTCATTGAGGGCAGCGGCAATAATTTTCATTGCTTCAGCGGTGCCCTGCGCCCGCAAAATTTGATCTTGCCGCTCTGCTTGGGCACGCAAGACCACCACTTTTTGATCCGCTTCGGCAGCGAGGATGGCTGCTTTCTGCTCAGCCTCCGCGGCTAGCACCTGCGCCTCTGCTTTCCCGCGGGCAGAGTTAATCGCGGCTTCGCGCTCCCCCTCTGAGGTAAGAATGGCGGCTCGTTTCTTGCGCTCCGCGGACATTTGCAATTCCATGGATTCCTGTACTGCCTTCGAAGGCACAATGTCGCGCAACTCAACCCGATTGACCTTTACTCCCCACGGATCTGTAGCAATATCGAGATCCTTGAGCAGGGTTTCATTGACTTGGGAACGCGCTGTAAACGTTTCGTCGAGTTCCAACTTGCCCATTTCAGCGCGGATTTGGGTCAGCACTAAGTTCACCATCGCCATCTTGAGGTTTTCCACCTTGTAGTAGGCGCGCTCCATATCAATAATCCGCCAATAGACAACGGCATCCACGGTAATGGAGACATTATCGCGAGTAATGCACTGCTGCGGTGGGATGTCCAGCACTCTCTCCCGAATCGTGCCCTCATATACCACCCGATCCAAAATGGGCAGTACAAAATTCAACCCCGGTTCAAGGCGGCGACTATAGCTACCCAACCGCTCTACCAGCGCCATATTGCCCTGATTGATAATCCGTACAGAACTGGCGATACCCGATCCGCCCACGACCAGTAAAAAGAGTAAACCGAACAATTCACCCATGATTACCGTTCCCAAAATAATTCACTTCTACTCTAGTCGCTGAGGGGCTGGGCGTTATTGCTAGTAGTTCATCTTTACATTCTGTTACGTTTAGAATTGCAGGGCATTTTGGGTGACTTGAGCGATCGCCTGATCCGTGGCCTTAGGCAAATGGTAATACTTGCCTCTTGCGTGCTGAGCCAATTCTTTGCCCATCCCTGTTGAAACAAATTTACTCTCGGTATCAATCACCAAGAGTTTTAGTCCAAGACTGTGGATTTTGGCGGCGATGTCCAGAACTTCTGCTTTGACATCCGGTTTGGTATCCGGCGGCAGCGTCTCGCCTAGGGAGCGGCTGAGGGGGATATTTCCCCGTCCATCGGTAATGGCGACAATCATCACTTGGCCAATTTCGCCACTTTGACGGGCATTCAGACCAACCCGTACCGCTTGGGTTAAGCCGTGGGCTAGGGGGGAGCCACCCCCACAGGGCAATGTTTCTAAGCGCCGTCGGGCAGCTTCAATGGAGCGGGTTGGGGGTAGCAAGACATCGGCCTGTTCGCCACGAAAGGGAATGAGCGCCACCATATCGCGGTTTTGGTACGCTTGGGTCAATAGCCGTAGTACAGCGCCTTTGGCAGAGTTCATCCGGTTGAGAGCCATGGAGCCGGAGGCATCAACCACAAAAATGATAAGTGCCCCTGCTTTGCGGGCTAAGCGCTTAATGCGCAGATCGCTATTCTCAACAATTACCCGCCGGTGGGGTTGGCGCGATCGCCGCGCTTTTTGGTAAGGTGCAGCCGTGCGCAAAGTCGCATCAACGGCAATGCGTCCCTCCCGGCCACGGGGCAAAATGGGTCGGATATAGCGCCCGCGATCTTGGGAATAAATTAAACTGCGGCTGCCAGATTTCCCTTGGCGTTGGGCAATTTGGGCAAAGTAGAGCACTGATTCATCGAGGATGGTGCCATCGGCTTCAAAGACAAACTCCTCCGGAATCGGTGGCATCTCTTGCGGCTCCTCCGGTGGTGCATCGGGGTCTTCCGGCTCGTCTTCTGGCTGTGCCTCTTGGTTCTCTGGCGGTGGCGGCGGTGGCGGCGGCTGTTGCGGTGGTGGCTCTAGTTGGGTGGCTCGTGGCACAATGACCAACTCAACAGCACGGCGCAGATCTTCGGCAGTAACTTCACTGCGGCCATTCAGAGCCGCATGGGCTTTGGCGACGCGCACCGCAAAGAGTTCGGCGCGATGCCCTTGTACCCCACCTCGCAGCGCTTCTGTAACAAGGTAAGCAATCTGCTGCCGTTGAATCGTTACCTCCTTCAGCCATTCCCGCGCCAAAATAATTTGGGTACGCAGATCCTCTAGCTCACCCGCGTACTGCTCTAGAAAGGCTTGGGGAGAGTCAGCAAACCGAGTGGCCTGATCGACGGCTTCAACACGCTCATCCAACCCCAGTACTGTATCTGCTGAAAGGGCGATCGCAAAGCGATCTAAGACATGGGGTGAAACGTCCCCTTCATCGGGATTGTAGGTGGCAATGAGCAGGGGGCGGCAGGGATGGTCAAGGCTAATACCTTCGCGCTCAATTTGGTTGCGTCCCGCACTCAGGACGGCCATCAGGACATTGGCTAGTTGCTCATCAAGAAGATTAATTTCATCGACGTAGAGCACGCCACGATGGGCTGCTGCCAGTAATCCGGGCTGAAATACTGCTTCGCCCCGCTGCACCGATTGGCTCACATCGACTGCGCCCAGCAGCCGATCTTCGGTGACCCCGAGGGGAATTTGCAAAAAGGGGGCTGGGATGACTTTGGTGGGCAGTTCAACATCAGGATGAGCCTGTCGCCATGCCTGTAGCCGGCTATCCCACTCCTGCGGCCTTGCGGGATCGGGGTTGGCAATGATGGGGATGGGCAGATCGCCTTGATCAATAACCTCAATGGGGGGTAAAAGGGCATGGATTCCCCGCGCTAGGACTGATTTAGCGGTGCCACGCCGTCCAGCAATGATCACCCCCCCAAGCCAGGATCCACTGCCGCCAACAGCAGGGCAAGCTTGATGGCTTCGTGGCCAACAACAGCGGTGATGGGAAACGGGGCGATCGCGATCGTCATGGGGTACTAAGCACTTCAAACAATCAACACTTGAAAACTGTAGCCAAGCGGCCTGCTCTCTATCGTCCCATAAAACCTAGTTGTGAGGAGCTGGAATGCTACCCCACCGATCCAACGGCCAAAAGCGCAGTGCCGCCCGCCCAATCACATAGCTGCGGGGCACGACTCCCCAACAGCGGCCATCAAAGCTATTGTTGCGGTTATCCCCTAGCACCAAGTAACTCTCTGCCGGAATCACCTGCGGCTGAGCAAGGTAGGGTTGCATTCCGGCACAGGTGTCAATGCTGGTAAAGGTACCGGGGGATAGGTAAGGCTCCGCAAGGGGCTGATTGTTGACATAGACGCGACCTTGGCGCAACTCGACGCGATCGCCCGGCAAGCCCACAATGCGCTTAATAAACGCATCCCGAAACCCAGCTTGCTGAAGCGTTGGCGTGGGGTTAAACACAATGATGTCACCGCGCTCGGGGGGATGGAAATAATAGCTGATTTTTTCAATAATCAGGCGATCGTTAATCAGCAACGTCTCTTCCATGGAGCCGGTGGGGATGTAGCGGGCTTCCGCCACAAAGGTGCGAATGCCAAAGGCCAGTACTGCTGCCAGTCCAAGGGTTTTCGCCACTTCTAGCCACCATGGTTCCGGTGCTTTGGTGGGGGTCACCGTCGTAGGTTCAGGGGCATTCGTGGGCGGCAATTGGCCATCGGACATGGTAAGGAATCTCGCAAATGAACATAATTAATCTTGCACTACACGATACTATAGCCGAGAGAATTGTTTCCCATGGGTACAGGGCAGGGGAGATCAACTTTGAGGATTATTTACTTTGGCACGCCGGAGTTTGCCATTGTTCCCCTGCAGCGCCTTCTGGCTGCACCAGATGTCGAGGTTGTGGGGGTGGTCACGCAACCGGACAAGCGGCGGGGGCGTGGCAGTCAACTCATTCCTTCGCCCGTCAAGGACGTTGCCCTAGCCCATGGCTTACCTGTGTGGCAGCCCCAGCGCATTAAACAGGATAGGGATCTGCACGCTCTGCTGCGATCGCTGGCGGTGGATGTCTTTGTTGTGGTGGCCTACGGCCAGATTCTCTCACCTGACGTGCTGGCCATTCCTAGCCAAGGGTGCATTAATATCCACGGCTCTTTGCTGCCGAAATATCGCGGCGCTGCTCCCATTCAGTGGGCGCTCTACAACGGCGAAACGGAAACAGGGGTGACGACCATGCTGATGGATGCTGGTATGGATACAGGCCCGATCCTGCTGCGTAGTGCGGTGGCGATCGCCCTCGACGATACCGCCCAAACCCTTGCCCTCAAACTCAGCCACCTAGGGGCAGAGCTATTACTCAAAACCCTACGGCAACTGCCACAGTTAACTCCTCAACCCCAAGATGAGCAGCAAGCCACCTATGCCCGGCTTCTGCAAAAAGATGATTTTGCCTTAGACTGGGGGCGATCGGCACTAGAGCTCCACAATCAAGTTCGTGCCTTTACCCCCCGCGCCTTTACCTACTGGCAGGGTATGCCCCTCAAAGTCATCCAAACATGGCCCTTAACGCCGGCAGTTCAAGCAGCACTCCCCTCGGAACTTCAGGCCTACGTATCCCCACCAAGCGCCGCCGCCGCCAACGGTACCGTCATTACCCTCATTAAAGGCTGGGGGCCGGTGGTGCAAACCGCAGCGGGAGGGCTGCTCCTGCGTCAAGTCCAACTAAGTGGCGGCAAACCTCAGTCTGGCTGGGACTTTGTCAATGGTGTGCGGCTGGTCACTGGGGCATCCTTGGGCTAAGAGGCAGCCTGCTCCCCTGCCCGTAGATGGAGTACCGTTGTCTTCACGGTGGCTGCCAAAGGAATGGCCAAGAGAATGCCCAAAAAGCCAGCCACTCGTGCGCCAATCAACAGGGCAATAAACTGCCACAGTGGGTTGAGGCCAATTAAATTCCCTACTAGTTTCGGGGAAAGGAGATTGTCCTTAACTTGCTGGAGCACCACGGCAATGACTAGGATGTTCAAGGCTAGCCAAGCATCCTGAAACAAAATGAGCAGGACAACCAGTCCAATGCCAAGGGTTGCCCCCACCACAGGAATGAGTTGAGCAACACCAATAATCAGGGCAAAAAGGAAGCCAAAGTTGACCTGCAAGACAATCATGAAGGGAATTAAGGCTAAAAACATAAATAGCCCTAAAAAGAGTTGAGCTGAAAAAAAAACGCGAATATTGACCTGTAGGGAGCGATCCACCACAGTTCGCCACTCTTGGGGCAGCAGGGTGATAAGGCCACGCCAAATTTGCCCGCCGTAAAACAACATATAGACCGCTAGAATCAACACCAGCAGCGTATCCACAAACTTACCTAGGGTGGTAATGGCAACCCCCGGCAAAATGGCAGCCAACCCCTTCATTTGCTCCACAAACTCTGCGGTGAGGTCATCGACCCCCACTGGGAAGTTGTAGCGCTGGAGAACGTTATCAAGGTGTCGCAGGTTTTGGTTGCCTGTATTGGCCAACTCTGGTAGTTGTGTCAGCAATTCCTCCGCCTGTTGCAGCGCAAGGGGCAGCAGCAGCAGCAGCAGGATACTTACCACAAGTAAGGTAATAGCTAGGACGATGGCAATGGCATTGGGGCGGCTTAACCCCCGCTGGCATAACCGCTTGACCACCTGATTGAGTAAAAAGGCCAAAATGGCGGCAATGACCAAAATGTTAATCAGGTATTCAAAGTACAGGTAAAACTGCTCGACTACCCAGAGGTTGAGCACAAGAAGGGGGCCAACAAAAAAATAGCTAAGGTAACGTTGCCAACTCCCAGGTGTGCCGTACCATCTCATATTTTTTGCGAGCGATCGCGTCCCCAATAGCCTAGCGCGAGCAAGCCGAGAATAGCGAGGGTTCCCCAGCCCAAGGGGCTAGGATAAAGATAAACGGCTTCTAGGTGGTTCAAATACCCAGGCACCAAGTGCCAACTTAGGCGATCGCCCTGACGAGTGACGTTAGGATTAACCAGCGTATCGGCACGCAAGGGAGACGTGGTCACAGGTCGTGCTCCCCACAAGGTTTTCAAGCTTACGGTAAAATCCAGCAGGGCTTGCGGGGCAACCAACACCTCTTGGGTGCTACTTTGCACACCCAAGGGACGTAAATCAATGTCGTAGCGAAGACGCTCGCGCACAAAGAGTAGCCAGTTTTGATCAAAAATCTCGGCGTGGGCTGAGGAGCCAGCAAGATAGGGAATGCTGACGATCTGGCTAAGGGCGGTGGCTAACCCATGACTGGTCTCAAAGGGGATAGCCACCCGCACACTGGTCTCGTTCCGCTGTGTGACCTTGCCCCCAAGGTGCTGTACCTGTTGTACCAGTTCCCTGCTTGTTTTTGGGTCGGTTGTCGGCAGGTTGACATTGTAGGTCAGTTGACCGCCGGTTTGCCCGTGGTGCTCAATGGCTAAATCTGCCTGTACACAGCCACTGAAACAAACAACGAGGGGAAGTAAAAGCCAAAGTAGCCACCGCTGCATCACCAATGCTTGTCCTTACGCTTTGTTCGGCTATGGAAGGTCAACCCCACGCGCATCAGCGCCTAGGGGAGCACGTTTAATCTATATGACCAGATTACCGAAAAACGCCGTAAAGCCCCTAGCTTTAGCTATGGGAATATAAGGCGCATATTGTTTTATCAAGCTGAGTCTGTGATAAAATGGAACCATGAGAGTCATAGAAGCCAAGCTAAAGGGCACACAGGAGCAATATCAGTCTCTGGACGAAGCCATCCGTACCGCACAGTTTGTGCGCAACAAGTGTGTACGGTACTGGATGGACAACAAGGGCGTGGGTAGGAATGACCTCTATGCCCACTGCAAAACCTTGGCTCAAGAGTTTGATTTTGCTAAAAAGTTAAACTCAGCAGCCAGACAAGCAAGTGCAGAGCGAGCTTGGGCTTCTATCTCTCGCTTCTATACCAACTGCAGAAACAAGGAGGCAAAGAAGGGATACCCCAAATTCAAGAAGCATTGCCGCTCTGTAGAGTACAAGCTATCGGGTTGGAAGCTATCAGCGGATGGACTGTCCATCACCTTCACCGTTCGCGTAAGCGGGACGGAGTCCTTTGGCTTCAGTGCAGGTACATTTGCTCTGTACTGCAATGGAGAGGCAAGACAGTATATCCTCAACTCTAAAATCAATCGAGTGCGAGTGATACGCAGAGCAGATGGGTACTATGCCCAGTTCTGCTTGGATGTAGAGCGCAAAGAGCAAGGACAATACACAGGCAATGTCATCGGTATTGACTTGGGGTTAAAACACTTCTACACCGACCAGAACGGAAACACGGTCGATTGTCCTAAGTTTTTAAGACGTAGTGAACGGAGGTTAAAACAGCATCAACGCAGATTAAGTCGGAAGTTCAGGAAAGGGGCGAAACCTCAATCCAAGAACTACCACAAGCAAAGAAAGCGACTAGGCAAAGTACATCTGAAAGTTCAACGCCAACGTAAAGACTGGGCAATCAAGCTTGCTCGGTGCGTAGTGGCATCTAACGATGTCGTGGTGTATGAGGACTTGCAGGTGAAGAACCTAGTCAAGAATCATCATCTTGCCAAATCCATCCATGATGCTAGTTGGTCTCAGTTCACCCAATGGCTGGACTACTACGGGAAGGTGTGGGATAAGGCAGTAGTGTCAGTACCGCCGCAATACACCACACAGGACTGTACTCATTGCGGTCATAGGGTGCCAAAAACTCTATCCACTAGAACCCATAGTTGTCCTAAGTGCGGGTTTGAGTTAGACAGAGACCAGAATGCGGCTTTGAACATCCTCAAGAAGGGGCTAAGCATCTTGGGGATGGAGTGGCAAAACAGTACCTTTGGGCAAAAGGGAACTGGGGAGAAATCCCGAACGACTGGGGAGATAAGCACCTCTGCTATGGATGGGAAACCTGAAATGGTAAGTGCTGTCGCTGAACTAGTAACAAGAATCCCCTGCCTTTAGGCATGGGGAGTATGTCAACCTGAAACTTTGCGGTTCGTGCTAAACCCGCTCCAGATACTTGGCCTCTAGTAAAAAGGAGCCACGCTCTAAGCGGACAACCCAGTAATTGCCCGGCTGCTGCCCCAGGATGATCCCTTCCTCGCCAAGGGTTAATACACTGGGCGGACGGAGCATGGGCATCGGTTCAGCGGTTTTGACATAGGCGGGTAGTTCAATCAAACGGACGCGATCGCCCACAGAAAACGATTGTCCCATTGCTTTAGATGTATGACCTTCTTCTACTTTACTCCTTATCTTGTCCACCCCACCCCCATAGCTGAGGATTTCTCCTTGACTTTGTGACATTCCCCCCGTTGCAAGCAGACGGGGAATTCAAGCTATGGAGATTAAATTGATTAAGATTGAGCAGCTAAGGATCGCCACTCTTGGATCAGTATTGGTGAAACATTGAATATGATGCTTGATTGATGGAGGCTAGGAATTTCCAATCGCAGTGGCACCGCAGGGTCTAATTGCATCAAAATAGGCTGCAAATCATACTGAGCAACATTTGGTTCTGGATTGGCAGAATCCGTTTGATCAGCTTCAATTTATTGTTAATACCTTCAACAACACCACTATTTGTGTGATTATCAAAATAGGCGGTGACTTCACCAAACCACCGACAAATTGTTCTTACGCTCTCTTGAAAAGAATCCTGAGCTTGAGCTAACCAATCGAGCAATTGAAAGGTTCCATCTTTCCAATCTTTTGCTTGCTCAAAGATGGCTCTAAACGATTCCTTCTCCTGATGCATTCGAGCCAGACTTGGCACTACTTCTCGAATTTCTTCCAGTTTTGCTTTTTGCTTCTGAGTTAGATTTTCCTCCGGCTTGAGTAACGCATATTTACTTTGTTTGAGCGCGGCTGCAATCTGGGCTTTCTGGACTTCATTTACCGTCTGCTCATTCGCTTTACAAATACTTTGTCGAGCCTTATCCAATTCCTGATTCACAATTTTTATAACATGAAATCGGTCAGCAACCACCGTAGCATTCGGTAGGAGTTTATGAACCAAACTTTTATAGTTTCCAGACAGGTCAATGCTCACCTCAATAATTTGATTGAGTACTGCTGCTCCCCATGCCTCAAGCACTTGCCTCACATCTTCCTGCTTCTGGCGCTGCTGCTCATCCGCCGTTAAGAACTCCCTGATGTCGTCATCCGTGCACCCACTCAGTTCAGAGTAGAAGCCTAGGGCGATCGGCAGGTGTCTGCTGGAAGCTCGCACTGTACGGTCTAGCAGTCGGTGTTGAGTGGATGCCACAATGGGGTTGAGAGTCCATTGTCCTGACTCGTTAAGGCAAAACATAAAAAGTTGATGAGCTTATGAAAGCGATCGCCATCACCGAGTTTGGCTCTACTGACGTTCTTAAGCTACAGGATGTCCCAGATCCCGAAATTGAAGCCAACGACGAGGTTAAAATCCAACTGCGGGCAGCCAGTGTCAACCCAATTGATACCAAGCTGCGGCAGCGGGGCACCTTTTTCCCAGATCGCTTACCCGCTATCTTGGGCTGTGATGGCTCCGGCATTGTGGTGGAAACTGGCTCAGCCGTGCAGCGTCTCAAGGTGGGAGATGAAGTGTACTTTTGCTACGGCGGCTTGGGCGATCGCGGCGGTTGCTACGCGGAATATACCGTTGTTCCAGAGGTTGCTGTTGCCCACAAGCCTAAATCCCTTTCCTTCGTTCAGGCCGCAGCACTACCCTTAGCGGTCATTACGGCTTGGGAAGCCCTAGGCGATCGCGGCGGTGTGCCGGCACTCAACCTACTCTCCACCGCTCAAACCATCCTCATTCACGCCGGTGCTGGCGGTGTTGGTCATCTCGCCATTCAACTAGCGCAGCGGTTTGGGGCGAAGGTGGCCACCACCATTAGCTCTCCTGCCAAAGCCAAATTTGTGGAGCGCCTTGGAGCAGCCTTGGCCATCAACTACACCACCACAAATTGGGTCGATGCCATCCTTGAATGGACAGGAGGAATTGGGGTTGACATCGCACTGGATACCGTAGGGGGTGCCACCTTTAGCGACACCTTTAGAGCCGTACGCCCCTATGGCAGCCTCTCTACCCTATTGGAGCCAGGGGCAGACACCCCGTGGAAACTTGCTCGCCAGCGCAACCTGCTGGTTCAGTTCACCTTGATGCTCACCCCTCAGCTGTTGGGAATACCCAGCGCCTTAGCCCACCAACGCCAGATCCTCGAACAGGTCGCTACCCTCGTGGATCGCGGCGACCTTCAGGTCGTCGTGGATAAAACCTTTCCCCTCGGTGCCGCTGCCGATGCCCACCACTACCTGAGTCAGCGTTTAGTCCAAGGTAAGGTAGTGTTAGTCTTCTAGCTGGGGGATTGCCCATGCTGGCTCACGTGCTCCTCCTCAACCTCACCATTGCCCCCCTCTGGCCAGGAACACTGTATGGCCACACGGCTCAGACTCACACCTATCGATACTGCCGCGTTAACTTTGGGATGGTTAGCTATTGTGGCCGTTGGTTTACCGGCAAAACGGTACTGTGGGATCGCAACGCCTACCGAACATGTCATGTCTTCAATGGTCGGCTGAGTTATTGTGGCGCATGGTTCACTGGTGAAACAGTGATTTGGGCGAACAATGCTTACCGCACCTGCCATATTTTTAATGGTCGCCTCAGCTATTGCGGCCAGCGCTTTAGTGGGGAGGCCATTCTCAGCGAGGGGCAGTTCTAACCACCTCCCTAGAAACAGTCACAACCCGATTGCTCACGAGTGGGGCGCCCTGAGGGGATGGGTAAGCCGCCCCTGCAATTAAGAAATCACTGTAAGCTAGTAATAGGGTTGATTAAGGTTTTTTAACCTTTGCCCCTGTTTCAGCCTTGCCCTACGTGAACGACCATGTTGCGGATCATCACTCAGTTAACAGACCTACGCGCTGAACTGCGCCGCATTTGCGATCGCACCGACAGTAGCGAGATGAACCAGCAACACGCCACCGTTGCGACAATCCTTCAGCGGGTAGCTGCCGAGGGCGATCGCGCCCTCATTGAATACACCAGCACCTTTGACCACGTTGACCTGACCCCAGAAACACTACGAATTAAAGGGGATGAACTAGACGCTGCCTATCAGCAAGTCTCGAAAGAATTACTCGATGCCATCCGTCTTGCTAAGCAACAGATCGAAGCGTTCCATCGGCAGCGAGTGCCCAAAAGCTGGGTGCAGTTTGGGGAAGATGGCATTGTGCTTGGCAAACGCTATACCGCGGTTGATAGCGCGGGTCTCTACGTCCCCGGAGGTCGAGCCGCCTACCCCAGTACCGTGCTCATGAATGCCGTGCCCGCCCAAGTTGCTGGGGTCAAGCGTATTGTCATGGTCACCCCTCCCGGCCAAGGCAAGGGGGTTAGTCCAGCAGTGCTGGTTGCCGCCCAAGAAGCAGGGATTCAGGAAATTTACCGGGTGGGTGGGGCGCAGGCCATTGCTGCCCTTGCCTACGGCACAGAAACGATTCCCCGCGTTGATGTGATCACCGGCCCCGGCAACCTCTACGTCATGCTGGCCAAAAAACAGGTGTATGGTCGCGTTGGCATTGATTCCCTTGCAGGCCCATCGGAAGTCCTCATTATTGCGGATGAATATGCCCATCCCGTTCACATTGCCGCCGATCTGCTAGCACAAGCGGAACACGATCCCCTAGCGGCCGCAATTCTCCTTACCCCCAGTCTGCACCTCGCTCAAGCAGTCGTTGCTGCAGTCAATGACCAGCTTACGGATCATCCTCGCCGCCTCCTCACCGAGAAGGCGATCGCCCACTACGGCCTCATTGGCATCGTTGAGAGCTTAGAGCAGGCCATCGACCTCTCCAATAGTTTCGCTCCCGAGCACCTCGAACTAGAAGTTGACGATCCATGGAGCCTTGTGGAACGGGTGCGCCATGCCGGAGCTATTTTTCTAGGCTATGCCACCCCCGAAGCTGTCGGTGACTATCTTGCCGGCCCCAACCACACCTTACCCACCTCCGGCTCTGCGCGCTATGCCTCTGCTCTAGGGGTGGAAACGTTCCTCAAACATTCCAGCATTATTCAGTACACCCCTGCTGCCCTACTGAAACAGGGGGGAGCCGTGATAACCCTTGCCGAAACCGAGGGTCTCATCTCCCATCGCGACTCTGTCCGCCTGCGAATCGAACCGTAACCCCCCTTTTGTTGCATGGCTTACCGAAAAATGCCGTAAAGCCCCTAGCTTTAGCTATGGGGATATAAGGCGCATATTGTTTTATCAAGCTGAGTCTGTGATAAAATGGAACCATGAGAGTCATAGAAGCCAAGCTAAAGGGCACACAGGAGCAATATCAGTCTCTGGACGAAGCCATCCGTACCGCACAGTTTGTGCGCAACAAGTGTGTACGGTACTGGATGGACAACCGTGGTGTGGGCAGGAATGACCTCTATGCCCACTGCAAAACCTTGGCTCAAGAGTTTGATTTTGCTAAAAAGTTAAACTCAGCGGCAAGGCAGGCAAGTGCAGAGCGAGCTTGGGCTTCCATTTCTCGCTTCTATACCAACTGCAAGAACAAGGAGGCAAAGAAGGGATACCCCAAATTCAAGAAGCACTGCCGCTCTGTAGAGTACAAGCTATCGGGTTGGAAGCTATCAGCGGATGGACTGTCCATCACCTTCACCGTTCGCGTAAGCGGGACGGAGTCCTTTGGCTTCAATGCAGGTACATTTGCCTTGTACTGCAATGGAGAGGCAAGACAGCATATCCTCAACTCTAAAATCAACCGAGTGCGAGTGGTACGCAGAGCAGATGGGTACTATGCTCAATTCTGCTTGGATGTAGAGCGCAAAGAGCAAGGACAATACACAGGCAATGTCATCGGTATTGACTTGGGGTTAAAACACTTCTACACCGACCAGAACGGAAACACGGTCGATTGTCCTAAGTTTTTAAGACGTAGTGAACGGAGGTTAAAGCAACACCAACGCAGGTTAAGTCGGAAGTTCAAGAAAGGGGCAAAATCCCAATCTAAGAACTACCACAAGCAAAGAAAGCGACTAGGCAAAGTACATCTGAAAGTGCAACGCCAACGTAAAGACTGGGCAATCAAGCTTGCTCGGTGCGTAGTGGCATCTAACGTTCGCCTTTGGCGGCGCGGAGCGCTTTGTCGTGGTGTATGAGGACTTGCAGGTGAAGAACCTAGTCAAGAATCATCATCTTGCCAAATCCATCCATGATGCTGGCTGGTCTCAATTCACTGCTTGGCTAGACTACTACGGTAAGGTATGGGACAAGGCAGTAGTCAGCGTACCGCCGCAGTACACCACGCAGGATTGCAGTAACTGTGGGCATAGGGTCGTGAAAACCCTATCCACTAGAACTCATAGTTGTCCTAAGTGCGGGTTTGAGATGGGCAGAGACCAGAACGCAGCTCTGAACATCCTCAAGAAGGGACTAAACATCTTGGGAATGGAGTGGCAAAACGGTACCTTAGGGCATAAGGGAACCGCCCCGCAAGGGGGAACGCTTGGGGAGAGATGCACCGCTGCTTTAGAGGGGAAACCTGATGAAGTAAGTGCGCTCGCAGAACCAAGAACAAGAATCCTCTGCCTTTAGGCAGGGGGAGTATGTCAAGATAGGTTCACAATCAAGTAGGGTGCTTCAAACTTTCCGCCCTGCACAGGTTTTCCCTTAAGGCTGGGGGGCAGTTCAATGTGGCGGCGTTGGTCTCCTGCCTCGACCGTTAACTCACCGCTAAACTCACTGAGCTTTACTTGCTCCTTGCGAAACCCGGGCAGAAAAATACGTACCTGCTGTTGCACCTCATCAAATTCGTGGGGAGCAGGGGCACTCGCTAGGTTGTTAAAGTCAGGCAAGCTGGGTACAAGGGACTGCCAAGCTCTAAGGTCGGTCGGGAGGGTTGAAATCCGTAACGGTGCAAAGGCTTGATTGACATCAGGGGTTGCCTCTCCCAAACAAAATACCTCAGAAATCGGCACATTCACCTGTTGAGCACTCCCCCACAACCATTGCGTCTGGGCAATCTCAAGCGCGGCAGGACTGGTTAGCAAAAATACCGATAGCCGCTGCCCATCTGAAGCAATCGTCACACCGCGATCCACCCATTCCTTGGCTTGGGCAAGTCGCTCATTAATTTTTTGGGTATCAATGTTCGCAGCCATAATGGCGCTGGCGATCGGCCCACCCATAGCAGTCGCAATTTTGTTAATATCCAGTTGCTCTAACAATCGGCGAAACCGGCGATAGTACCAAGCCAGTCCTTGAGGCAATCCTATCAACCGCAACGTATCTCGACTATTCGCACCTGCGTAAACAATCACATCGTACTCGCCACTGCTGTAATAGACCCGTAGGGCATTTAGGGTCAACAGCATATCCATACCAGGCAAAATCATCAGTTCACCCGCATAGACCTTGCCGACCAGCTCCGGCGGTAAATAGGACTCCACAAGGCGATTGAGATCATCCCAAGCCATATCCAAGCTTTGAGTAGCAAACAGTTGTGTTACGCAAAGGCGATCGCCAACAGATACCGCTTGAGACCCAGTTTCTTTATATACATCACCAATTAAATACTGCAATGTGGTTGCCGGTGCTGGCAACGCCAAGAGGGTTCGTTGCTGATGTTCAGCAAACCACTGAGCAACCGCTAGACCAAGAGCCGTTTGCTGCTCTGGGGTTGACCCTAAAAAAGTGACAATGCGTGTCATGGAAGCCTAGAAAGAGATGGGTAGTACTTGGACTATGGTATCGGCAAACGTTCAATAGAACACTCCCCTTAGCGCCCCACAGAATCCCCTTAAAAGCCCCCTAAAGGGCATGAAGGATAAATCCCCTAGCTTTATGGGTTCACCCTGCTTCTTGGCTGTTTTAGAACCCTTTGGCTGCCATTTACCTTTTGGTAGCTATTTACGGATGTTTAGGGTTGATCAGCCCTTTCCGTGAACCGGGGTGTGTAGTGCTCCCTAGCTTAATTTCCTCTTTTCAGAACTTTTTATCGTAGATCTCTAAGATCTCTACTACTACTGATCTTATAAATATTCTTATAGTAGTAGTAGGGGCTGTGGAAAATGTGGAAAAACATAGTAAACCCCTGACCCTGACTTGGTTTGAGCCTATTCATTCCTGTGGAAAACCTGTGGAAAAAATTGGGTAGTTTTCCACAGGCGATTAAATGCTTAATAAAAGAATAAAAAGATTTCCACAATTTTCCAGAGTTTTTCTATAGTTTTCCCCAGATTTTCCCCAGATTTTTCCACAGGCTTTTTGGAGTTTTCCACAGGTTGGCGCAAGGATTTTCCGTATTTTTACGATTCCCCCATCGGGGCGATCGCCGCCATACTGAATTCACGATGACCTCATCGCTTAAATTTCGTCAGTTATTTGGATTCCCTGATGTCATACGTCGATGGTCAATCGGCCACACTCGAACAAGTTATTGGCCACCTATCCCCTGTTGAGCAAATTCGGATGCTAATGCACCATCCTTACTTCACCGGGCGCTGTCCCGAATGTCGACAACCCATCCATCATTCCAATGTTGCCCTTGGCCAGTGCCACTGCTCCCACTGTGGCTGGCACGATCAAGGTTCGGCCGTTACGGCAGGTCTTCAAGAGTGGCAACAGGACTAACTCAAAAATCTTTAGTACAAATAAATCCCCCTTTACTTGGCCGGTTGCCTTGAGGTATCAGGAGGCAGCATTTTCCTGTTGGGGGACAAAACTAACCACGATCGCCACCATTAGCCACCATAGGGTTGCAACCTCCGGGCGAAACCATATCGTATCCACCAAGCCATGGGTCAGCATTCCCGCCATTGTGGCCACCGTTGCCATCAGCCAAAACCCTTGAGGATTGTTCCTAGCACGTAATTGGCCTAAACATTGCCAAGCGCGATCGCCCACCAACAGCAATAACCACAGGAAAACGCCAAACCCAATCACGCCCACTTCCACCAGTAATTCCAAAAAAATCGAGTAGGCACTCAACGCCGTAAACCGTACATTGACTTGGTACAGCGGATAAATTTGATTAAACGCCACATTCCCGGGGCCAATCCCCAGCCACGGGCGCGCTTGAATCATTTGCTGTACCCCCATCCACACATTAATTCGGAAATTATTGCTACTGTCTCCCCGCGCAGCAAAAATACTGCCCGCTCGCTCCCGCAACGCTGGTACACTCACCACACTCCCCACCAAAGTAGCCACCAACAGTCCCAGCAGGAGGGGCACTCCCCAGCGCCGCCACCGATAGGGTAATTGCGGTAAATACCAAAACCCCAGCAGCCCCACACCAACAATCGTGGCGGTAGCCAACCCCAGCCAGCCACCCCGGCTAAAGGTCAATATCAAGCTAGCCGTATTCATCCCCAGCATCACCACTGCAAGAACCCTCGGTAATGTGCCCCGCCACACCGCGATCGCCGCCGCACTCAAAGGCACACTGGGCAATAAATATCCTGCCAACAGGTTGGGATTTCCTAAAAAGCTATACACCCGGGTCACATTTGCCAACGCCGACTCCGGATCCGTCCACGTGGCCAGCGGCTCTGCCCCAAACAGCCACTGCCGGATAGCTTCGACACTCACCCCTAAAGCCGTTAACAAATAAACCGTCAGCAGGCGCGATCGCCACCGCTCATCACGCATCACCCGCTCTGCCAAAGCAAAAAACAGCACGTACAAGCTGAGCTTCCCTAACCCCACAACAGCAGCCCGTGGCACCGGTGACAG